>CAYXKI010000217.1:0-2519 GCA_964465095.1 uncultured Ruminococcus sp. | reverse complement strand
TGTAAAGGATTATCCTGCTTTTTTTGCACTTAAAGACAATGTCGTTTCCAAGACAGAATATCAACTTCTGGAATATCACGGGGCATTATATCAGGTACAGTTGGATCATCATCAATTGAATGAAACACCCTTTTTTACGGTTATGGTGACAGATGTTTCTCTTCAGGAAGTCTCCTGGAAAAACGAGATCTGGAGAGAACAACTCTTCTGCGAATCTGCTGCACTGCGGCAACAGCTTTTTGGCATTGGAAATGCACTAAGCGTTCTCAATGACATTACAGAAGATGTTGGAATTGCGTATTCTCACACAATTCTGGAAGAACAAGAAGAACAAATGAATATTATCCGTGGGAATTGCTGCCGTCTAATGCGGCAACCGGTTTTTTTCTCTGAAATCAACAAATACTATGGCGACAAAGAACTCCAGAAAGAAGTTCTTTCCCTCTCGGAAGTTTTAGAAAATTTTATAGAATCTCTGACCAACGTCTTAGGGCGAAGCCACCAGTTTCAGCTTTCCTCAGACCAGGAACACAAAGTTTCTGTAAACGGCAATCGCCTGTATTTTTTCCTGTTCTGTATTTTTCTCTCCATCAAAGAGGCAGCGCCGGATTGTATGTGCTTTTCTTTTGGAACGATTCACCAGAATCATCAGATTCAACTAACAATATGTGCAGAACCAAACGGTTCTCACCTTGCAGGGAATCGCCATGCAACATTTACCCCTCGAAGTCCCAGGGTACTTTCTTCTCCTATAGAACAAATTCTTACGCTTTTTTGCAAGGAGTATCACGTTACCCTTTTAAAAACCCAATCGGAAGATCAATTTCATCTGGCACTGTGTTTTCCGGAAACTTCTGAGGATTCAGAATATCCACACCTCTCCGGGACAAAAACAAAGCCAGACTGCCTTTATCCCCTTGAGGAGGTTCTCACTTCATTTCTTACGGATTATCAATATTTTTAAAAAAAGACACCGCACAGGTTCAAAACCTCGTGCGGCGTTGTCTTAGATACAAAAATCATCGTCTTCTTTTGTTGCGCTATCCAGCATATCCTGTAATGTAACACTGTCCAGATAATCGTTTATGGTTTTGTACAGTCCCTTCCAGACAGAAATTGTCATACAGTTCTCTGACCGTGGGCAATCCACATCGCCATGTTGCAGACAAGAAACCGGGGAAAGACTCCCCTCGGTAATCCGCAAAATCTCCCCCACTGTGTACTCTGAGGGCTTTCTCGCCAACTTATAACCGCCTTGATACCCACGATTTGTACGAAGCATATTCGATTTATTCAGCAAGGGCACAATTTGCTCCAGATATTTCTTAGAGAGTCCTTGTCTGGCTGCAATATCTTTTAAGGCAACATAATTTTCTCCCTGATGCATGGAGAGATCCAATAACATACGCAGAGCATAGCGACCTTTGGTAGAAATTTTCATTTCTCTCTTCCTTTCGAATTCTCTGTTTTCATTATACCATAGTTTCGATAGGTTTTCAAGGCTTTTTCAAAATTTGTTTCTATCAAAGGGTGATGTCGCCTTAAAAATATCCCCTTTTGTCAGGGACACACTAAAGTCCGACAAAAGGGGATTCTTAGAATTTAAGACGACACCGCACAAAGAACATCTGGCGATTTTGTGCGGTGTTGCCTTAAACTTTTTCACTGAAAATTGCTATAAATTTCTTCGCAGCTTCTCATTGCAAGAATTGTCCTGCCAATTAAATCTTCAAGTTCCCAGCCAAGCATCTGTGCACCTCGTTCAATAACCTCACGAGAACAGCCTGCGGCGAAATTTTTGCTCTTATACTTTTTCTTGACTGACTTCACTTCCAAGTCTGAAACACTTTTTGAGGGACGCATAAGTGCTACTGCCCCGATAAGTCCTGTAAGTTCATCTGTTGCATAGAGCACTTTTTCCATCTCATGTTCCGGCACGATGTCAACCGTCAGTGCATAGCCATGGCTTGCTGTTGCATGAATGATGCTTTCATCAATTCCACGCTCACGCATAATTTCCTGCTGTTTTATGCAATGCTGCTTTGGGAAACGTTCAAAATCAAGGTCGTGCAAAAGTCCTACAATGCCCCAGAATTCTGCCTCTTCTCCATAGCCAAGTTCCTTTGCAAAGTACTTCATAACGCCCTCTACAGTCAAAGCATGCTGTAAATGAAATCTATCTTCATTATATTCTTTCAAAAGTTCCCACGCTTGCTCCCGTGTAATCTGATTGCTCATAACTATCTCCCTCTTTCATATTTTCCTTAAGACAACACCACACAAAGATTATGTGCCAAGTGCTTTCTTAATTATACACCCAAAAGCGGAAATCGTCAACAGAAAAATATGATTACGTTGTCACCTGTGTTGCCCTTGCTATATTACATAAAACCAGCTTTCGTCCTGATCCAGTTCTTTCCGTTCTACCGGATTTGCAGCGTCATAGTTGTATCTAAGCTGTTGGTTTTTAATGCTTACTCTTGCGCCCTCCGGAATAGATTTTGTAATAAATGCATTAC
>CAYXKI010000216.1:0-2565 GCA_964465095.1 uncultured Ruminococcus sp. | reverse complement strand
GTGCGCATGAGTATTGCGCAGAGTATTTCGCTGTCTGCGGACAGCGACAAGGGCTTCTCGCCCTTGACCTCGGCAGCATTTTTTTACAAAAATTGCTGCATCAAAAAAATCTTATGCCTGTGGCAACTTGTTTTTTTGGTGACACTTGGCGACGCTAAGTATACAATTACTAGTACTCTATCCCACGTCGTGCCGGGACACCCTGATCAAAGGGGTGTTTTTGTTTTACCATTTCTGTGGCATAATCGGCGTATTGCAAGAGGGCATCGCTTGGATTTCTTCCGGTGAGAACAAGTTCTGTTTCTTTGGGTCGTTGCTGCAAAAAGGACAGCAGCAGAGATTCCGGGAAAAGCCCGGCGTGAATTGCACCGAGAATTTCATCCAGAACGACCATTTGAAAAGATTCCTCGGAGAGGGTTTGCCACAGCTTCCGGAATTGTTCGGTGTACCACTGGGTGGCAGCTTCTTTTTCCTCCGGGGTCATGCGAAAGGTGAATTTCACGTTGGGATAATTTTTCCACAAAGTGACTTCCGGCAAGGTGGCAAGACTTTGTCGTTCTCCGGATTCTCCTTTCAGAAATTGAAAGATCAGAACCTTTCCTCCTGTTCCTGCACAGCGGAGGGCAAGCCCCATTGCAGCGGTGGTTTTGCCCTTTCCCTCACCATAATAAAGATGTACCAAGCTTTCCATTTTGTGATCCCTTTCTGTTGAAAAAAACACCGATGCAAATTCCGATGCACCGGTGCTTTTATGGTTTTAAGGCAGTGTTGCCTTAATCTATTTGTTTACTTCTGTGCGTCCTCGTCTGCTTTCCGGATCTGTGCACGCTTGATCTTTCCGCCAAGTGTCTTGGGGAGTTCGTCCACATATTCAATGATACGAGGATACTTGTAAGGCGCAGTGGTGTGCTTTACGTGATTTTGCAGTTCTTTTGTCAGGGCATCGCTGGGAGTATAGCCCTTTGTCAGAACAACTGTTGCCTTGACAACCTGTCCACGGATAGGATCCGGTGCTGCCGTTACGGCACACTCCAGAACTGCCGGGTGTTCGATCAGCGCACTTTCTACCTCAAAAGGTCCAATGCGATAGCCGGAACACTTGATAACATCGTCATTTCTGCCGACGAACCAGAAATAGCCGTCCTCGTCCCGTTCGAATACATCGTGGGGACAATAGCTTCCGTTGCCAAGTACCTCTTGTGTCATTTCCGGATTGTTGTAATAGCCTACAAACAAGCCGGTCGGCCATGCCTTGTCCAGATTCTGCATCACAAGGGCACCGTGTTCGTTGACATCTGCCGGTGTTCCGTCTTCCCGGAGTAGGGTGATATCATAAAGGGGAGAGGGCTTTCCGGTAGAACCGGGCTTTGGCTCAATCCAGGGGAAGTTTGCCAGCAAAACAGAACCCTCTGTCTGCCCGAATCCCTCCCGGATTCCCTTGCCGGTCAGTTCCTGCCAACGGTTGTAAACCTCCGGATTCAGCGGTTCGCCGGCAGTGGTGAAGTTCTCTACGCTGGAGAGATCATAAGAGGCAACGTCCTCCTGCAACATAAACCGGTACATGGTCGGAGGTGCACAGAATGTGGTAAGCTTGTAATCCTGGATCTTCTGGAGAAGCTTTGCCGGGATGAACTTGTCCATGTCATAGACAAACTGTACTGCACCACAGATCCACTGTCCATAGATTTTACCCCAGCCAAACTTTGCCCAACCGGAGTCGGAAACGCTCATGTGCAGCTTGTTTTCCTGTACCTGATGCCAGTACTTTGCGGTGACAATATGTCCCAAGGGGTGGGTGTAGTTGTGGGAAATCATCTTCGGCTCGCCGGTTGTACCGGAGGTGAAATACACCAGCATAATATCTGTTGCCTTGGTAGCAGCCTCGCCTGTGGGACGGGGGAACGCTGTGGAAAAGGCAGAGAATTCGTCATTGAAGAAGTTCCAGCCCGGGCGCTTGCCACGGACAGTAACCTTGTTCTGGATAGTGGGAACACTTGGAATTGCCTGTTCTACCTGTTCGATAACATAGTCGTCGTCGATACAGATCATGGTGTGGATTTTTGCGCTGTTTCCACGATAGATCAGGTCTTTTTTCGTGAGCTGTAAGGAACCCGGAATCAGAATTGCACCGATCTTGTGCAGTGCAACGGCACAAACCCAGTACTCCCAACGTCTGCGGAGGATCATCATGACAACAGTGCCTTTTTTGATCCCAAGGCTCAGAAAATAATTTGCAGCCTGGTTGGAAAGTCTGGAAATATCGGTAAAGGTAAAGGTGCGCTCTTCGTCGTGGTCATCGCACCAGACAAGGGCAGTCTTTTCCGGTTCTTGTTCTGCCCAGCCATCAATAATGTCAAAGCCGAAGTTAAAATTCTCCGGAATGGTTACACGGTAGTTCTCTTTGAAATCCTCATAGCTGTCAAAGTCGATACGAGGCAAATATTTGTCGAGCAACATAAGCAAATGCTCCTTTTCTATACAATTTCTGTTTTCCCTTCTGGCAGGGGGATACCTCTATTATACGACATATCTTCTGAAATGTCAAGTTTTTTCGGTTAGTGTTGT
>CAYXKI010000215.1:0-2566 GCA_964465095.1 uncultured Ruminococcus sp. | reverse complement strand
GATATGATATATAGATATTGAGAAAAGACAATGTGAAAACTGATTTTCGTATTTTCATTTACGGCAACACCGCACAAAGATTTGTCGTAAAAGATTCTTTGCGCGGTGCTGTGTTTGTTTATGAAAGTTGGTTTTTGTGTTAATTTGTTCAAGCTTTGTGTGGTGTTGCCCGACCCCAGCAGCATTTTCGAGAAATTGCTGCATCAAAAAAATCTTCTGGCTGTGATAACTTTTTTTGAAAAATAAAGGCTATTACCCTAATTCTTTGTTACTGTAACCGTATAAGAACCGTCGCTGAGATTCCCAATACGAATAGAAACCCCAGGATCAATGGACTCATTTTCGCTACTATCATACCAGCCAAAGCCGGAGGTACTGCTACTGATTACGCTGCCGGTTCTGAAAATAGAACTGCTGGTATCACTACCTACCAGACGAATCAGGCGGATGCCTTGGTCATCTGCTGTACCGTCTCCATCTGTGTCTGTAAACTCCGAACCATTCTGATATTTCAGGAACTTCCACCAGCCATTGTCATAGACATCGGTTTTCACATGATAAATCCGCACGCCACTGCTGGGAGTATCCTGCCACCAATAGCCGGCAACAGCACTGTTGTTTTCCTCTAAAGTTGTATATTCCAAGACAAAATACTCGCTGTCAGTATAAGTGCTGCTAAGTGTTCCGTAAGGAATAATCAGACAGTTTCCCTCCTCTGTCTGGGCGTTGGTCAGAGTAAAGGTCTGGGGGCTGCTGTCAGAGGTGTCATAAACCTGTATTTGATTCTCCCGATACCAGCCAAGCATTAACTTGGAAAATGCACCGAAATCAGAGTAAGCGTCGCCGTCCATCAGTTCTGCGCCACCCTCACCAAGCATACTATCCCAATCGTCGGTATAATAGAGGTAATAGTCCGGTAAGCCCATGCAATGCCCCATCTCGTGGAGATAGCTGCTGTTAAAATAAGCGTAATCTGAGGAACTTTCAATCTGTGCATTGCCGGTAATCAGATGCCCCAAAGTCTTGCCGTCTACTTTATAACTGTCATCTCCGAATCCACCGGCACAAGGCCACCAATCGCTGTCTCCGGCACTGGTGGGTACAGAAATCAGCGTCGCATCAATTCTGCCATCTCCGTCTCCGTCGTATTGGCTGAAATCCACGCTGTTCTTGAACGCATCATAACATTCTTCTACCAATTTTGCCTTGTTACTGCTATAACTGGAGATGTTCTCCTTGGCAGTATACCGGATGGCTGTACCGCTGAGTTCCATTGACCCCTTGGAGGAACGACTGTAGAAAGCGCTCATGCTGTCAAAAGGATAATTGGTGTCGCTCTTGTCCTCGTCTCCAAAAGCAATTTCTGTGATCTCCGCACTGGTCAGGTCTGCACTGCTGCTATAGCTGCAATCCGGGAAATCTACATAGAAAATTACAAGGCTTGCACTTCCTTGAGAGGGCAGATTTTTATACAATCCTACCAGAGAAATTGGTGACTGGATAAAGGACGCAAGGGTGGTTGTTGCTGTGGTTGTTGTAGTCGATGTTGTTGTGGACATTGTGGTGGAGGAGGTAGTTTTTGTTGTGGTAGTGGATTTTGCGGTTGAAGTGGTGTTTTCTCTTGTAGTAGTCGTTGTGGTTGTTTCTGTGGTAGAGGTTGTTGTTTTCTGGGTTTTTCCGGTGGTTTTCTTGGTGGAAGTAGTGGAGATTGTTGTAGTTTCCTCAGTTGTTGCTTCTGTTGTTGTCACCACTGGGGTGGTTGTTTCTGTCGGAACAGAGGGGAGCGTTTCTTCATCATTAAGGAGTTTCTGACGTAACAGTGCAAGGTCAAAGCCGTTCACTTTGCCGTCTGTGTTGAGATCGGCATAAGTGACAATTTCCGGATCTTCCGCTTCAGAAAGCGGTGTGATGTTCAGAAGTGCCTTTTCCAGTACAACTACGTCTGCGACAGAAACCACACCATCCCGGTTTAAATCTCCAAGAGGGCGGTTTGCTTCTGCGGTGGTGGGCAAAGTGCCGAGTTGCAACCCAGTCACACCAAGAATCGCAGCCGCAGCGACACACAGAAAGCGTGAGAATCGTTTTTTCTTTTGTTTCATTTTTGTCTCCTTTTCGCCATTTTACAAAACTTTTGTGAAAGTGTCGTATATTTTTCGTGCAATGTTGATTTTATTATAGCACAAAGGAAACAAAGATGCAAGGGAAAAGTACAAAAAATTCCACTTGACAACACCTGAAAAATCTGTTATACTAAACTTAGAAAGAGCGAACCCCCGAATGGCGGTCAGCTCCCAAAAAGATTTGGTTAAAATAACCGCCTTGTTTGAGAGTTGGGGCGGTTATTTTTTATTGTTATTCTGTACGATAATGATTATCTGACAGATTAGTAGACAAAACGTTAGAAATTCCATCCACGTCATAACAATCACTCCCTTCCGGGAGCAGGATTTGACCGCCTATGCAAGGGAAAGCCTTGCATCCGTATTCGAGGGTTCTACTCTGGGTCTGAATTGACCCAGACTTAGTATAGCATAAAAGGCGAAACTTGTCAAATGAAAGCGTAAAA
>CAYXKI010000214.1:0-2598 GCA_964465095.1 uncultured Ruminococcus sp. | reverse complement strand
TTGGAATAGACTGCATCGTCAATCACCCCAAATGCAGCCTGTACCTTGTCAAGGTCAAATCGATAGCCATAACAAGGAACACCATCCACACTGATTTTGGTCTTTCTTCTGTTTTTTTCTGGACGTACGATAAATCCATCACTTATGAGATACTTTACTGCGATCTCAGGAGATTGAACACCGCACTTTGCTACGATAAACGCAAAGGTCGATTCTATAATCTCCACTTTCAGTGGAACGCCTTCTTTGTTTGTTGTCCATTTTATTCCTTTCAGATGTTTGTACTCGCAGCAGATATAATTGAAAATTTTAATCACTAAATTCTTACCAGGATTCGCCGTAGCAGAAAGCCTTGCGTGAAGTTCCACACACATTCCTGCAAGTCCATCAGCGTTGACATCAACCCCTATTTTCTGTAAAAGTGTTGCCGTATGCAAAATCAATGCATAATTCTGAGCGACCCTATCGGTCAGTTGGCATTGCTCTGGTTTGAAAAAATTTTGTATTATCCGTCTGATTTTTCCGAACTCCTCTGCTACCTGTGATGAATCAGCGTGTAACAAGAAAGCAGAAAACATCTTGCCAATGATACCGTAATTCTTTCCTGCAAACACCTTTATCTTCTCTGCATGGCTGCTGCTTTTCGTATAGGTATAGCCATCAAGAGTAATGATACGTGCACCAAGTCCAAGATTATCGCTACGTGTCAGATCCACCAGATAATCTTCGGAGCTGAACAATCCAGTGCATAACCAAGATGCTCTTTCTTTCAGTGTGCTGTCTTGATTCATGCGCAGCTTTTCCTTTCCTTCCGTAAAGACATACACAAAGCTGGATTTGCTCAGGTCGTTCCTGATGGTACTCTCATCGTAACAGAGTGGCACACCATAATGTCTACCTAAAATATGCATTAAGGCATTTTGTGTGCCATAAAAAGGAGAAAGTACTGTCTCATCTTCTATTGAGCTATACAGTGATGCGGCAAGCTGTAGGGCTGTTGTTTTCCCTGTAGAACTACTTCCCACAAGTGATATCCCAAACGAAGAAACAGGCAATTTCTCTGTCATGTTAAGATATGCCAAAAGTGTTGATGCGGCTGCTGCACAGATCACAAATTGCAGCTCCACCTTATCTGCTATGAGATCGTTAAAGGTTTTAAGATAAGCCTCCTCCGAAGCCTCCGCAATCTGATATTGAAGAAATGGGGTTTGTGTATCGTAGCCATTCCACTCCAGCACATTTTCTCTGTATGCCCATCCAAGGATTTGTCTCGCATCTTTTGCATCAAATTTTGCCAGAAGCCACTGCAAGTGCATAGAGAGTGCCTCATGTGCCAGATCCGTCTTACTGATAGCGATCCCTTTACTAAAAAGCGTCGCACAAATTTTATCCGGTAAAAGGGAGTCGAAGGCAATCCGAACTACATTGCCGTGAATCATTAACTCAGCATAACAATTGTGACTGGCATCTGCAACAACGGTTCTTATTTCAAAAGGATCAGAAAGCCAGATTAACATAGTCCCAGATTTCCCTGTTGTGATATGTGCAAACCCCTCTGTCGTGTGTACGATGTCGTAACTGATTGTGTTTTTTCCACTGCCTACCGTATAACATCTAGAAGCAGCAGACAGTTTCATATACTCCTGAACGCTGATCCGTATGTATCCATACCTTTCAAGATGGGTAGCAACCGGAATGATTTCATCGGTAGGAGTTAAAGCCGTTTCGTTCTGCATATGGTTTCCCTCCTAAAAAACAAAGAGGCATGCTTGTGAAACATGCCTCCCATTCTGTCAATTTACAGCAACGCAATGGACTTGATATTGCTGTATTCCTTGCCATTTTTGTTTTGGTTTACAATCTGGAATGTGACATTCTGACCGATAAGGTCATTGGTATCGTCTGAATCCAGTGCTCTGAAAACCGTATTCCATGGGAACATGCCAAGCCGTCTTTCCGGCTCGTCATAAAACTTTGTAAAGACCGTATGCGTATCATCATCGATAGCGAATTCAATGCCAATCTGCGGATTGCCGTTTTTCTGGAACTCGAAAACATTGCGGATGATACCAGTATACTCACCATCTGAAAGGGATGTAACCTCATTCACAATTGTAACCTTCATAACCTATCTCCTTTTCACCCAATTTAAAACAAAACAACTGCGGCAACGTCATCCTTATAAGACTGTAAATGATAGGATCCAATTGCTGTACTTGCATTCTTTTGGAAATCTGCACCACTAATGGTTGCAACTGTCTGTGCAAGGTCATTGTCGTATATCATTCTTCCCTTTTTCACTTCATGCGCTTTGTGATTCGGACGAGCCGGTAAAATAATAATTGCGTTTGGCGTGCATCTCAATTCGACAGAATCTGGTTCATGGAGTGATTCATATAGTTCTTTGCCGAGTCTCAATCTTTTTGTATTGCTCGTGTCGATAATAGTAATGCACCCGTTTGTTTTACTGGAAACGATTTCTTCTGCAGCGTCGATATCAACATATCCCTCATCGCTGTCGTTAATAAATAGATTGGTAAAATCAGTTTATCCGTTGGAAAATTATCCTCACTTCAAAAACGAGCACGTCATGGCTTG
>CAYXKI010000213.1:0-2608 GCA_964465095.1 uncultured Ruminococcus sp. | reverse complement strand
AGAGAAGATCTTTTCATCCGGTGCTTTCCCTACAAAGTAAGACCGGATAAAAGGAAGGTCACCGTCGGGAATGGCTTGATACTGTTCCTTGCCGCCCTTGCTCCGTTCTACCAGTACACACCACTGTCCTTCCGGTGTCTGGATGAAATCCCGTCCTCGCAGCTGCATTAAATCACCACGCCGCAAGCCCATCACCTGATTAAAAGAAACGGAAGCTGTATAACGACCGGATGCTTCCTCTGCTCGACCACGTTGTCCCTTCTCCAATGACCGTCCTTTCGAAAAGGAAGCGGCTGTCCGGCGTTCCAGTTGCAGGTCTGAGAGGGGCACCCCTGCAAAAACACAGCAAGCATTTAAATAGGTATGTACCGTTGAAGGGGATAGTCCACGGGATCGACAGTGGTCTGCGAAGCCTTGGAGTAGGGATCGCTTTTGGCTCTCAAACTTTGCCATCCGCTTGATTCCATTTGCTTCCAGCCAATCACAAAAGTAATTGCAATTTCGCTTGTATTGTTCTCGCACATCAGGGCGGACACTGGCAAGACGGTCGCTGTGTTGGATTGCAAACCGAATTTTATCTCCCTTTGCGATGAAGATCACTTCCTTTCTGTTGCGGTGTATCCACCGACTTGTTTTTTGGCAATGCCGATTAGCGCTCTTACCACTTTATTTACGCAAAAGATTACGACGGGAAAGTGTTACCCACAGACAAGTCACTGGACAGAGACACGACCATTGCAGCCGCCCGGAAGATACGAAGGTATCCTGTAGATTGAACCGGAATCCTCATTGCCTGCTGTTTTTGGAATCTACTCCACGATGCAGCCTTGGAACGTGGGACGATGTTCCACCGTTTATTCCCAATACTTTTCCACAAGGGAGTGTTTTGAAACACTAGGTTGCACCGCATATTTCTCCAAATCGGTTATTCTTCAAGAGAAGAATAGCCAATTTGGAATGGAACCTCCTGCCAAAGTGAACCACCAGCGGCAGCAGATTCCGAAAGGGCATACACGGTAAGTAAGTCCTTCTAATAATAGTATGGATCTTTTTTTGAAAGATATGGAACGCAAACGGAGTGCTTCTAAACTGATACAAACCCAGCAACGATAACTTTCATTTTTTCATAGCATACTCTATATAAGGGGGGCTTGCAGGATGGTTCGGTTTGAACGGTCACACTGCATCGGTCTGGTGCAAACAGGGCGCAAGGTCTTTGTGTCAAGAGGCGCTGTATTGTCACGGCGTTTTGCAAATACGGTAAGGCGCAAGTCCCTCTTTATTTTGGTGATTCGAAAAACGTAATATAAAGGAGTTATGATGATGAAAAAAGCAAGATGTAAAAACCCAGATATAACAGCACAACTGCAAGGGGCACTGCTGTCCTTTACAAGAGTGCGGAGCCATCTGTGTGCAGAGCTGTTTTTGGCGGAGATCAATGGTTTGCTGAAAAAATATGGGTACGAGGATGAGGTCACAACCGAACTGAGGATGATCGAGTTTATCCGCCAAATGCTGAAGCTGATTGTTCACTTGGGACATTACCTGCAAAAGAGCTGCGGTCGCAGAAGAAAGATTACAGAAATTCATGATCATGCAATCCAAGCCTATTTTCTGTTTCTGTGCGGCAAGTGCAGCGAGGACGATCTTCCCTTGCTGAAAACAGCAATGCGGATACTGGAATCGCTTTGCAAAGAAAAATATGGAGAGATGGTTTGTTGGAATTTGAAGGAAGCTTATTACCCGATTGCCTCTTTCCATTACAGGGGGGAATCGGAAACGATGGAGGAATTTCTGGAAGATTTGAAAGGGATGTTCCAACGGACAACGCTTTCAGCGGAAGATCAGACAATTTTGCTGCAATGCTTTCAGTGGGAGTGCTTGACCGGTTGTGATCTGGTGTCTCTCTGTAATTTAAATTATGAGGATATGATCCGGATCCCAGATACAGATTCTCTGTGGTCAGTTGGTGCCATTGCATGGTTGTTCGTCCGGCAAACACCGGGCAGCGAAAAGGGAAGGTATGTGTTGATTCCAGAGGATTTTGAAGGGTTTCTTCAAAATTTTGGTGATCCGCAGTGGAACGGGATTCCGGTCATCACAACGGCAGATGGGGAACGGGTGTCGCCTGAGAAAATCGGTACCTTATACAGATCGCTTGAGGGAGTCCTCTTTTTGGAAAATCGGGCTAGAGGGGTTTGTCACAGGGCGAACTTTTCTTGCTTTAAGAGGTACATATCCATCATGGAAGCAATCCAGCTTATGCAGAAATGCTTCTTCAGATCCAGTCCGGTTCTGAGTCCGTTGGAGATTTTTTGCTTCTATTGCCCAAACCCGGAGGAGGTGCTGCAAGAGGCAGAAAGAGAGCTTCTGGAAGAGTAGAATAGCAGCTATTATAAAGGAAGCGTAACAGAAAAGAGGTACATCCAAGCTGGATGTACCTCTTTTGCATAATGTTATGACAGCGTTTGCTTTGCTTTTTCTTCTGGCAACGATGCGTTTTTTTAACGATGATCCAGTGCTTGTATCATTTCTGAGGCAGCTTGCTGAATCCGTTCCATCGATTCCTTTAAAATCGAGAGTTCTTTATCCTGTGACCACGCTGCTA
>CAYXKI010000212.1:0-2625 GCA_964465095.1 uncultured Ruminococcus sp. | reverse complement strand
TTGCACAATCTGACAAAAAATCTGACTGCGCATCTGACGCACAATCTTTGTGCGGCGTTGCCTTAAATAATGCCTTTTATACGCTAGCAGAAGCAATTACTTCAGTCATCAAGTTTGCCGGAAGCTGTTCATAACGAACTGGTGTCAAGGAAAAAGCACCCTCCCCTTGTGTCATCTGACGAAGCTGTAAAGCAAAATCAGCCATCTCACGGATTGGCACCTCTGCCTGAATTACAGTCATTCCCTCTTCTTCTGATGGGTTCATGCCCAATACTCTGCCTCTTCGTTTATTGAGATCGCCCATAATATCACCAGTGTTATCATCGGGAATGGAAACCTCCAGAGAGCCAATGGGCTCTAAGAGGGTTGGTTCTGCCTGTTTCATGCCCTCTTTATAGGCAATAGAAGCAGCCGTTTTAAATGCCATTTCAGAGGAATCGACCGGATGATAAGAACCATCTACCAAGATTGCCTTTACACCTACAACAGGGAAGCCTGCCAAAACCCCCTTTGTAACAGACTCCTGCAAGCCTTTTTCTACAGCCGGGAAAAAGTTCTTCGGCACTGCACCGCCAAAAACCTTTTCTTCGAACACCAATTCGTCTGATGGATATGGTTCAAATTCGATCCAGACATCACCATACTGTCCATGTCCGCCGGATTGCTTTTTGTGTCTGCCTTGTACTTTCACCTTTTTTCGGATTGTTTCACGATACGCAATCTTAGGTACTGTCAAAACAACGTCTACTCCAAAATCGTATTTTAATTTTGAGATTACTGCACTCAAATGCTGTTCTCCAAGTCCGGAGAGAATCATCTCTCTGGTAAGAGGATTTTGTTCATAAGACAACGTCTGATCCTCTTCCAGAAGTTTCTGAACGGCACCGGCAACTTTCGCTTCATCCCCTCTTGTAGCAGGTGCAACTGCCATGGAATAGCAGGGCTTAGGGAATGTTGCCTTGGGAATTGAGACAACTCTGGAACTGTCACACAAGGTATCCCCGGTACTTGCACTAAGTTTCGTTGTTGCAACCAAATCCCCTGCTTCACAGGAAGAAACCTCCTGCTGCTTTTTCCCACAAAGATAGAACAGCTTTCCGATTTTTTCTGTTGTTCCTGTTGTCGCATTGATTAGTTCTGAACCAGCAGTCAACGTTCCGGACAATACCCGAAGCATTGACAGCTTTCCTACAAACGGATCAGCCAATGTTTGATAAACCTGTACACAAACCGGATCTTTAGAATTGAGCTCTATTTCAATGGGTTCTCCTTCCAGATCTTCTGCAACAAGAGCACCTATTTCTTCTTGTGACGGAACAAGAAGTTCCATTTCTTTCCGTAGCATATCTATGCCCTCCATGGTCTGTGCAGATACACAAGCAACCGGAGTAATAATACCATCTCGCATTCCTTTATGAATTCCATCAACCCGTTCTTTTTGTGTAAATTCTTCTCCGGAAAAGAACTTTTCAAATAATGCTTCATCTGTCTCGGCAATTGCCTCAGAAAACGCCTGAATCAATCCATCTACACGATAGCTTAGCTTTTCGGACAGGTCTGCCGTTGGCATTGGAATCTCCTGTGCCTTGCCATCCTTGTCATAGCGGTAAGCTTTCATTTCGATCAGATTGATATAGGAATCAATCTGACGATTTACAATTACAGGAACAACAACAGGGCAAACGGAAGGTCCAAAGGTTGACTTGAGTTCTGTCAACACATTGTAAAAATTCGCATTCTCATCATCTAGTTTTGTTACCACAAACATTCTTGGCTTTCCGGCAGCACTGCGATATGCTTTTTTTGTACCAACACGTACACCGGATTTTCCGGAAACAGCAATCATTACACAATCTGCCGCAGAAATTCCCTGCACCATACCACCGGCAAAATCAAACATACCGGGAGTATCCAGCAAATTGATTTTCTGCTCGTTCTGTTCAATGCTCCCTATGGCAGTATAGACAGATGAATGGCGTTTCATTTCTTCCGCAGTGTAATCAGAAACTGTATTTCCGGCTGCAACTGTGCCCATTCGTTCCACTCTGCCACCTTGATAAAGCAGTGCTTCCATCAGCGTTGTTTTCCCCGCACCGGCATGTCCAGCCAATGCTATATTCTTAATTGTCATGTGTCTTCGCTCCTATTCTTCGTTAAAATTTTCCTATTGCCTGTGAATCTCAGGACGAACAGTCATATTCACCAATATATCATCAACGGAATAATATAATTATAGCACATTTCACATCGAGATGCAAGCCTTTTTTGAAAAAATCCGTATTTTTTTGCGAATAAATTTGAATTTCACGCAAAATGAGGAAATTTTAGGAGTGTGATAAAGTAATCTATGGTTTGGTTTCTTTTACTACAGCTTATATTGATTCTGTTAAATGCAATTTTTGCCGGAACGGAAATTGCAATGATTTCTGCAGATAAAAACAAACTATCCAAGCTTGCCTTACAAGGAAATCTAAAAGCAAAGCGAACGCTTTCTATTTTACAAAATTCTACACGCTTTTTTGCCACAATTCAAGTTGCAATTACTATTTCCGGATTTTTAGGTGCGGCTTTTGCTTCAGATAATTTTACAATATTGATTTCCGGATGGTTACAAAAAACCGGATT
>CAYXKI010000211.1:0-2652 GCA_964465095.1 uncultured Ruminococcus sp. | reverse complement strand
ACCACACAAGGCTCCCTCTCAGAGGGAGCTGTCTGCGTGAGCAGACTGAGGGAGTGTACCGAGGGAGTGCACCGAGAGAACTGTCAGCGAAGCTGACTGAGGGAGTACACCCCACCCCAAGAAAAGAAAAAAGAGATGGAAAAGCTCCATCCCTTTATGAAAAAAATCTTCTGCCCATGATAACTTTTATGAAATGAGAAACTTTTTTCGCTGTCTAGCGCACCGGCCTCTTCTTCTCCAACCACCAAACACCCCCCACAACCACCGCCGTCGGGACAAGCAAAAGTGGAATTGCAACCGTCCATGTAACCGGCAGCCAATCAAACAAAAAGCGACTACAAAACATGGAAATCCCATTCATGGCGAAATGTGCCAATATCGAGGGCAACACCGACTGATACCGTTCTACCAGCCAGCCAAGCACCAGACCCATCACAAAGGCATATGCCCCTTGCACCAGGTTCATATGAATCAGTCCAAACAGTGCAGCTTGCATCAAATTTGCAATCCAGAATTTCCCCACGCCTTTTTTGGCGTAGTACAGTGTCAATCCACGGTAGCAAAATTCCTCTCCAATAGGTGCAAAGACAATCGCTGCAACATACATCAGCGGAGAAACAGAATCCCCAAATCCGGACAGTTCCATCATCGCATTCACGGATTCCACGATAAAAGGAAACAACAGCGTTTCCACCATCACAATTCCATTGGACAGGCACAGCACCACAAAGCCAATCCCGAAACACAAAAGCACCACTTTCCAGTTGACATACTGCACCCGTTCTCTCCATTTTGGTTTTGGGCAACACCCCACAAAGACCGCCTGACGGCTTTGTACGTCATCTGCTTGCATATTTTCCGTCATCTTGCACCATTCCTCCTTGGAATACACAAAGTATTCCTGCGTCGTCATAGCACAATCTGACAAAAAATCTGACGGTGCATCTGACGCACAATCTTTGTGTGGTGTTGCCCTTGGTCTTGGGAAACGCAAGCGATGCCAGAGAAAGAAAAAGATCATACAGCAAAAATGTGCCAGAAGCGTCACCATAGGGGTTACCCCGGACACAAGATCTACATCCCATGTGTCATTCTCCATCCTATTTCCGGAATAGAACAACATCTGAGAGACCAACACCAGAACGATCGCAACGATCGCCATCAGAAGCTGCATCCCAAACATAGAAAGTGTCGGCAAAAAGGACATGAGAAAGTATTCCACCGAAAAAGCGTTCTTTTTCCCTCCCGGATTCTGCACCGGGTTTTCTTGACAAAACTGTTCCATCTCAGTCCCTCCGGAAAATATCTCTTGTATAGACTTTCGCCTGTACATCATCCAAACAGCTATCATAGCGATTCGCAATAATTGCGTCGCATTTTGCCTTAAATTCCTCCAGATCCCCGATTACCTGACTGCCAAAGAACGTATCCCCTGCGTTCAAGGTCGGCTCATAGATTACAACCGTTGCACCCTTTGCCTTAATCCGCTTCATTACCCCCTGAATGCTGGACTGACGGAAATTGTCGCTGTTGGCTTTCATGGTCAGGCGATACACCCCAATCACAACAGGCTTTTCCCGGGTCTGATCATAGACGTTTTCCTGGTCATAATCATAACTTCCTGCCATATGCAAAACCCGGTCTGCAATGAAGTCTTTTCTGGTGCTGTTGGCAGCAACAATCGCCTCAATGAGATTTTCCGGCACATCGGCATAATTTGCCAGAAGTTGCTTGGTATCTTTCGGCAGGCAATAGCCACCATAACCAAAGCTGGGATTATTATAATGACTCCCAATTCTCGGATCAAGGCACACCCCGTCAATAATCTGCTTGGTGTTCAAGCCTTTCATCTCCGCATAAGTATCCAACTCGTTGAAATAGCTGACACGAAGTGCAAGATAGGTGTTTGCGAACAGCTTTACTGCTTCTGCCTCAGTATAGCCCATAAACAGGGTCTGAATGTCCTCTTTGATCGCCCCTTGCTGTAACAATCCGGCAAAGGTCTTTGCAGCTTCCTGTAGGGCAGGATGCTCCGGATCAGTTCCCACAATAATTCTGGAGGGATAGAGGTTGTCGTAAAGTGCCCGCCCCTCCCGGAGAAATTCCGGACTGAACAAGAGATTCTCTACCCCAAGCTTTTCCCGGACCGACCGGCTGTATCCCACAGGGACGGTAGACTTGATGACCATCATAGCGTTGGGATTGTACTTTTTCACAAGTTCAATGACAGTTTCCACCGCAGAGGTGTCAAAAAAGTTCTTTCTGCTGTCATAGTTTGTAGGGGCAGCAATGACAACAAAATCCGCCTGACTGTAGGCAAGTTCCGCATCTAACGTCGCCGTAAGATCTAAGTCTTTTTCCGCAAGATAAGTCTCAATCTCCTTGTCAATAATCGGGGATTTTTTCTCGTTGATCAGTGCCACTTTCTCCGGCACAATGTCAACGGCATAGACTTTGTTGTGCTGTGCCAATAAAATCGAATTGGATAACCCCACATAACCTGTTCCGGCTACAGCAATGGTATATTTTTTCTGCATAATCATTCGCATCCTTTTGTTAAATTTAAGCAACACCACGTCCCCTCTCCAAAAAGTCCACCCAGCCAGAAGATTTTTTGGTGCAGCAATTTTGTAAAAAATGCTGCTAGGGGTC
>CAYXKI010000210.1:0-2656 GCA_964465095.1 uncultured Ruminococcus sp. | reverse complement strand
CATTTTCTACATTCTCATACCACACAAGGCTCCCTCTCAGAGGGAGCTGTCAGCGAAGCTGACTGAGGGAGTCGACTGAGGGAGTGCACCGAGGGAGGCTTGAGGGGGAACGTTTTCGGCGAGATAAGCCCCAACCCAAACCAAGACAAGAAAAAAGGGATGGAAAAAACTCCATCCCTGTATTCAAAAAATCTTCTGGCTGTGCTACCTTTTCTAGTACCCCAAGCCTCCCTCTCAGAGGAAGCTGTCAGCGTGAGCTCGGCTAATTCTGAGTCAGGATTCTGTCCGAAGAATTAGACGTGCAACGCTTGGATTTGACCGTTACTGACTGAGGGAGTGCACCCTCTCCACCACCCTCCGAGCCGCTTTCTCCGGGAGGGCGGTGAGTTTATAGCGCTTTTGTCTTGCGCCGTTGCAGACAAGATATAAATGACACACCTTGTACTGCTTCTGAAAGGGATTCTGGAGGATCTCTGCCCGGACGATTTTGCTGGTGTCCACCGTAATCGTGTGAAAGAAAAACCCACTGCTGAAATGCATCTGTAACGTCTCCCCCTCCATTGCCAGAGACTCCGTGAAAAGAGAAACCACACGTACCACAAGCAGCCACAACAGGGGAATCAGAAGCATAAAGGAAAAGAAGCGGATGGCGGATTCGAATCTGGGGAGAAGCAGCAAGAGAAACCCTCTTGCCGGCAAAATCGCACAAAGCCCCAGAACCGGTTGCCAGACAAAGGACCAGAAAAATTTTGGTCTGGAAAGAGTGCGAAAGGTAGGATGGGCAAGCTTTGGCATGGCGTGTAGCTTTTCTAGTAAAGGTGCAGCGGTTTTCTTCCGGAGTAGGGGGAGTAGTACCGGCAAGTCGTCGTGCCGTCCTCCATAGCCCGGACAGCGGATGTGGAGAGAGACCATGCCACAGAGTTTCATAATGAGATTTTGTCGCAAGTCCGGAAAGACAATGGCTTTCTCCCGGAGATGTACCCTCCGCCTTGTAATCAGCCCCATGTGCACCGAGAAAAATTCCTCCCCGAACCGAATCCGGAACCGACTGTATCGAAGGAGATTCCGACAAAAGGATAAAAGCCACAGAAAGAGAATGATAATCCCGATGGTAATGGCAAGTTTGGGCACACGCCGGAGAAGCACCATAGAAGAGGCACGGTCGGTAACATCCTCCAGAAGCTGTCCCCCTTGAAACTGGTTGTACAAATCCGAGAGCACTCTGCCACCTTGAATAAATAGCGTCGTGAGATACACCGCCCCGGAGAGACTGCTGGAGAACAGGGCAGAGAAAAGCAGCACCGCAATGGTAGGGGTGCGATAAACCGTCCCCTTGCCACCGTCTGTTTTCAGCACCGGAATGTGCTGACGCAGCTTGTGCAAATCCGATTCCTGTAACAAAAGCTGCATACTTGCCTCCGGGAGAATCCCGGCTGCGGTACTGATCTGGAGATTGGCAGCGTGAAAGGGGCGGAGATAGAGGGGGTGTTCTTCAATGGTTGCAGTGATTTTTTTCAGGGGCACTTCCGTGGTCTGCTGAATGAGAATCCCCTTGTGAGAACGGATGGAAACGCTGTCGAAATAATAGATACAGGTCAGCCACCGCAAGACCCCGATTCCCAGAATCAACAGGGCAATCAGGAGATCCAGCCACACCCCTGCCCCCCAATCCAACAGATTCTGAATGGAAAAGGGATAGAACCGCAAGCTTCGCAGCAAGGGGAAAATCAAAAGCCACAGGTTCTTGGCACTGTAGCGGAGAATCTTTAAGGGGTGTTCCCGATACATGGTTTTTGTGGCAGTGGCAGTGGCAGCCATGAAAAAGCACCTCCTCTATTGTGTATTCTGTCGCTTTCCGTAAACGGTTTCTTGCAGAAATTTCTGTATCTCCAAAGCATCTTCCAGACGGAGAAACAAAAGAAACACCGTCCCTCCATAGGCGTGAAGGGGAATAAAATTCAGCCCGGTACGGTCAGAACGTGGGGTGCGGATGATGCTGCTGAATTGTAGTGCGTCGGTGCGCATACTCTGTTCCCGGACAAAAAAGATCCCACAGGTCTTGGTGATGTGGGTGTCAGAGACGGTATACCGGAGGGTACAGAACCACATGGGATAAATCAGGGTAGACAGCAGCAGTGCCGCCAGAATCAGAATCCCCGTAAGCGTCCACAGCATCCAGTTTGGCAAAATCGCCAGGAAATACCAAGAAAGCCAGATACAGATCCCTGCGGCAAGGGGCGTTGCAATCTGTAAGGTGTATTGTGCATGGACATCTCCATAATATTGCTTTGTCTGCATCCGGCTTCCCCTCTCTTTATAGTTGTATTGTTATATGTATATGAACACTCTCTGATGGTATACCCATATTATAACCTGTATTTTCAAATTCGTCAAGGCAAGGGGCAGGAAAAGATTCTCTGTTTTGTCGAAAAAACCGATTTTCCCTTTGCAATAATTGTCCAAAAAGCAAATTTTCGCCTGATTCCATTGACAGTCCGCCAAAGAAATCGTATAATAAAACTATGTATTGCTGTACGTGGAAAAGAGTATCTCGCCTTGTGTAAGGGGAGTGCTTTCATATTAGAACTTATTCTCACAGGATATTGTACCTGTCTTTTCGGCAAATTTTGCCGATTGCTGCGTTGAAAAAGCTCAC
>CAYXKI010000209.1:0-2676 GCA_964465095.1 uncultured Ruminococcus sp. | reverse complement strand
TGGAATACGAAAGTATTCCTGCGTCGTCATAGCACAAGCTGACAAAAAATCTGACTGCGCATCTGACGCACAATCCTTGTGTGGTGTTGCCCGACCTCGGCAGCATTTTCGAGAAATTGCTGCACCAAAAAAATCTTATGGCTGGGTAAACTTGATTTTGACATTGGACAGGAGGGAAAACCATGAAAGAAACAGACACAAACGAGATTCTCTGCGAGAAAATCCGCAGGGGAGTTTATGGTGCAAAGGAACAGCTTTTACGGCAGAATCTTGGCATGATTTACGAAATCATTC
The DNA here is from genome assembly GCA_964465095.1 of uncultured Ruminococcus sp. Taxonomy (GTDB): domain Bacteria; phylum Bacillota; class Clostridia; order Oscillospirales; family Ruminococcaceae; genus Ruminococcus_C. Next base: position 2,382 of record CAYXKI010000209.1, on the reverse strand, counting down.
GTCGGGAACGGAAACATTATCGCTATCTCTCTCTGGAAACAGAAGACCTTGTTGCTGCAGGGCAGATGGGGTTGCTTTCTGCGGCGGCAAGTTTTGACCCGACCTGTGGCACGCAATTTATCACTTATGCATGGATCAAAGTGCGTCACGAGATTCAGCGAGAGATGATAAACAGTGGCAGAATGATCCGCATTCCGGTACATATCCAGGAACGCTTACAAAAGCTGTCTGTCTGTCGTGGGTTGGACTCCAGGCAAAGCACAGAGGTGATTACAAAACAGGTCAACCAAAGTGTCTGTGCCTATGGTGGGAAACCCCTGACACAGGCACAGGTAGAGCAGTGTCTGCGTCTTGCAGAGCCTGCCGCTATGGTACAAAGCCTGAATCGTCCTCTGAAACAAGATGGGGTGACGCAGTGGCAGGAGATGATTCCCGACCGGAACACATCAGAGTTTGCCGAAAAGATTCATCAGCGTATTTTTCTGGAACAGGGGATGAAAACCTTGACGGAAAAGGAACGCACGGTTTTGTATCTGCACTATGGGCTTATGGGAAACCCGGAAAAAACCCTTTCACAGATTGGGGAAGTGCTCCACGTCAGCAAAGAACGAGTGCGACAGATTGAGGGGCTGGCATTGAAAAAAATGCGGCAATTTCATGCTGGCTTTCGACAAATTCTATGAGGTGGTTGTGCTATAATGAGTGCGTAACAATACTTACGAAAAGGAAGCGTTAGCATATGGCAGCACAATTACAAACAAAGGAACAGACCTTGGTGGCAGTTCTCAGCGGTGAAATTGATCATCACACAGCGAAAACCATGCGGATGGAAATTGATCGGGAGATTGAACTCAGTCAGCCGGAGACATTGGTGTTGGATTTTTCCGGGGTGACATTTATGGACAGTTCCGGGATCGGACTTATTCTCGGACGGCATCGGATGATGGATGCCATTGGGGGCAAGGTGACAATACAAAGCCCACCGTCGCACATCCGAAGAGTGATGCATCTGTCCGGAATTGAGCGCATTGTGACAATTTGCAAGTAGAAAGGAGGAGACAAGCCGATGAAAACATGGAACAGGGCAAAATTTATTTTTGCCGGAATTTCAGAAAATGAGCGTACCGCAAGGGCGGTGGTATCTGCGTTTCTTGCACAGTTAGACCCCAGTGTAGAAGAGTTGGGGGACATCCGTGCAGCCGTTTCAGAAGCGGTTACCAATGCAATCGTCCATGGTTATCGCAATGGGTCCGGGGAGGTGGAATTACAGATGAAGCTTCTGGAGGACAGGGAAATCTATTTGCGGATCAAGGATCGGGGCTGTGGAATTGCAGACATTGAGAAAGCCATGGAACCGCAATTTTCCACTGCGCCGGAGGGAGAAGAACGTGCAGGACTGGGCTTTGCGGTAATGGAGACGTTTATGGACAAGATTCAGGTACGAAGTAAACCGGGACATGGAACGACCGTGACCATGCGAAAGAAACTGGAGCGCAGCCCATGGCAGAAGAACGCATCGTAAAGCCCTGTGCAGAGGAGCATCTGGGGTTGGTACACCATTGTGCCAATCGGTTTCGGGGGCGTGGGATCGCCTATGAGGAACTCTATTCTGCCGGGTGTGAGGGGCTTTTGAAAGCAGTAAGAGCCTTTGATACTACACGTGGGGTACAGTTTTCTACGTATGCAGTGCCTGTGATTTTAGGGGAAATCCGTCGCCTGTTTCGCAGCAGCGGTACAATTCACATCAGCCGAAGCATACAGGAACGTGCCAGAAAGTTGCAGCAAGTGCAGGAGGCGTTGGAACAGTCTTTGGGGCGATCGCCGACGTTGTCGGAACTCAGTCTTTCCAGTGGAGAAACTCCGGAGGATTGCGCAGAAGCCCTTTGCACTTGTCAATCGCCCTTATCTCTTTCCAGATGGGAAACTACGGAGTCGGAATCTGAGGGGGAGTATGAAATCCCGGTAGAGGCAAAGGACCAGGAGATCAGCGATCGGTTGTCTTTGCGACAGTTGATGGATCAGTTGCCACCGGTTGATCGGAGGCTTTTGGAATTGCGGTATTATGAGGAACTGACACAAACCAGAACCGCAAAGATTCTTGGATTGTCACAAGTGCAAGTGTCCCGAAAAGAGCGAAAACTTTTGCGGATGCTTCGGGGAGAGATGTTGGGGTATGTATAAGATGACACCGCACAGGAAAACGTGCGGTGTTGTTTTTTTATTTTAAAGACAAGTTATCTCAGGCAGAAAAGTTTTTTGGTGCAGCAATTTTGTCTCGTTGAAAATGTTCCACTGGAACATTTTCAAGGGTTTTCTGTTCTCGTGCAGTTAGAAAGGGAGAGCGGTCTTGTTCGCTCTCCCTCGAAAAGCTTTCGCTTTTCT
>CAYXKI010000208.1:0-2685 GCA_964465095.1 uncultured Ruminococcus sp. | reverse complement strand
TTAGGACAACACCATACGCATACCTTATCCGAAGATGGTTTTATGCAGTGTTGTCCTAGTAATTCGTCCTACGATATGGCAGCGTCAAGTCTGTCATAGGGAACGGGTTTGGAAAAATAATATCCTTGGGTGTATTCGATGTTGACGGATTCTACAGTTTTCTGTTCATCGCTGTTTTCTACGTGTTCTGCAATGAGTTCTGCATCAATGCCCTTCGCAATATCTGTAATCGCTTGAAGGCATACTTGCTTGACCGGGTCTTTGTCGCAATTGATGATCAGATCTCCGTCGATTTTGATAAAGTCCGGATTGACACGGATAATTGCGGTAAAGTTGGAAAAGCCTGCCCCGAAATCGTCAATGGCAATTTTCACGCCAAATCGGCGGATGTCGTTGAGAAAAGCAACCATTTCCTGAAAATCCCGGATTTTTTCCGATTCGAGAATTTCAAAAGTAATTCGTTGACAGGCATCCGGAGATAAGCTGCTGAGTAATTCATAGAGGAACGTGCGATTGGATTTTGAACCGATATCATAGGCAGAGAGATTGATAAAGATCGACTCTGTGCGGTTCTTGAAAAGATGTAAAACCTTGCGGATCATCAGTTGGGAAAGCTGTAGATAGAGGTGATAATCCTTTGCAATTTCTAAGAATTGCCCCGGTGCGTAAATGTTTTTGTCCTTGTCAGACAAACGCATCAGTGCCTCGTACTTTGTGATTTTTTTGGTACGGTTGTCCCGGATGGGCTGAAAATAGGGGACAATGCGATCATAGAGAATGGCATCGCTGATGACATTTGTCATAAACAGCTTTTCATCCATCTGACGGATGATCTCTTGGTTTTCCTTGTTGTATACATAAAACCGTGCGTTGTGATCTGCGTTGGAGGACATACAAAGCTGAACTTTCTCTAAGAGGTCTGTCTCTCCGATTACAACGTGAAAATTGTTTACTGCTGTGATGCCATGTTCCTTACAGAAACAGTAGCCACAGTCCCGAAAGGCTTGTTCGGATTTTTGCAAAAAGAGATCGTCGGGATAGCTTTTTTCTGCGGTGAAGAAAAAAGACCATTTATCGTTACAGTAAAAGGAAAGTCTGTCGTCATTTAACGTCGTCCGTATCTGTTGAATATTTTTCTGCATCACACGATTCCAGACTTTTGTCCCACGTCTTCCGGAGATGAGTACGCCTTGTTCAATGGAAATCATGCAGATTTTATCATATTGTGCTTTTGTGTTGTCGTATTTATATTTCACTAGGTTTCCTAGCCTCGTTTCTTTATCCACAAACACGTCACTACGGAGATTTTCTTCTCTTTGAAAAATCTGCGAGGAGAAGTCGAGATGTTGCTGTGACAGTTGTTCGTTTTTTATTTTTATAATATAGGGGTAAATGTCCTCCCAATCCTCATCCAGAGATTGCAATTCTCCCAGAATAGAACGGTCAATGGGCAAATAGTCTGTGTCAGATTCTGACAATCCGAAAAGAACATTCGAACCAATGTGCAATGCGTTGCGATTCTGATCCATACCAATTTCCCCATAGAGAAATGCACCGGAAATGCGACAGCTTCGGAATAGACGCATTTCCCACTCCGTACAGCTTCGCAGATAAGTCATGCGGAAGGTACAGGAATAGGTGAGAATTGTCTGACAGGGAGAAACTGCAAAGCTGTCACAAATTTTTCTGAGTTCTGATGCTGTGGCAAGGGGACTGAGATATCCCAGACGAAATTGTGTGCCGGAGGGAATCTTTGTGGAATAGGTATCCAGTCGCTTTGTAAACTCATCATAATGTACAAATCTGCTGGCATGGGTGTCATCTGTGCACAACAAGGGGAACCGTAAAAGCAAATCTGAGGTAAGGGAAAGCTTTTCCGGATCTCCATCTTCTGTGACACCAAGTGTTTTGCAAAACCACTCCAGTGCCGGCATATGTTCAATTTCTGTGAGATAGGTGCCCTCTGTCTTTGTAATAGTATAGGGTTGACTAAAGGGTTCGTGTCCGTGGACAACCTTATGATAGATCGAAAGACTGTCACTGTGAAGTGCAGCAAGACTCAGACTTTCTGCATAAATGCCGTTTTGATCAAAGGCAAATGCACCATAGGGATTGGGGCTGATAATACCACCGGCAATGGGGAGGGTGATCTCATTGTCGGAAAGACAATTTAAGTACCCCTGTGCATCCAGATATTCGTCCGAGAAGAACGCAAGCATTGCCTTTGTATTCTCCCGGATGACATATTTTTTTGTCGTTCTCGCCAGAAGCTTTGGGGTGCGTTCTGTATAAGTCAGATGGTGTATGGTGATGTCGGTATGAAAAAACTTTGTAAACAAAATCAGACAACAGCATTCGCAGACCGTACCGTGTTCAATGACAGCATCTGCACTTGTGCCAAGGATTTTTGCCTCCGGTAGAAATTGTGTAACCTCTTTTGCAACTGTAACTGCTTCTTCCGGTTTGTGAATACAGGTGTGTATACATACAAGCCATTGACAATTGGTATCTGTCTCTTGACAGTTTGTCCGGATAAACTGTTCCAGTTCTTCTTTGGATTTATATAAATGGGAAACGGTTGACAAGGAATGGGGGCTCAATGGAAATCACCTCACTTTACGGGGTATTACCTTAGAACTTGTTCTCATAGGCTATTGCACCTGTCTTTTCGGCAAATTTTGCCGA
>CAYXKI010000207.1:0-2694 GCA_964465095.1 uncultured Ruminococcus sp. | reverse complement strand
ATGCAAGCAGATGACGTACAAAATCGCCAGATGTTCTTTGTGCGGTGTCGCCTTAATTATCCATGAGAATGTGGTAAGACTTTTTCCCGGATGATAAAATCCTGTTCCCCGGCAGTCAGACAAATGCTGTTGCCGGCGTGAAGTTCTCCTCGTAAGAGTTGATCGGCTAATGGCGTTTCAACGGTTTGCGTCAGATATTGTCGCATGGGACGTGCACCATATTTTTCTGTTTCCGGGGCGTGTGCCAGATGCTGTACCGCCTCTTGGGTGAACTCCATGGAAATTTCCATTTGTGTCAGGCGGCTTTGCAGATTTTGCAGGAATTGGGTTGCGATTCGTTGTAAGCTTTCCGGTTGTAATTTCTGAAACCAGAGGACACCATCAAGCCGCCCCAGAAATTCCGGGGAAAAGTGTCTGCGTAGTGCTTCTTTTGCTGCCGGTGGAATCCCCGGATTGCTGTCTGAGGCAGTAAAGCCGATTTGTTCCCCGGTGCGGATTGCTTCTCCTCCGAGGTTGGAGGTAAGAAGTAAAAGGGTGTGCTGAAAGCTTGTTTTTCGCCCCATTGCATCTGTTAATGTTCCATCCTCCATAATTTGCAACAAGAGATTGCAAACGTCCGGGTGGGCTTTCTCCATTTCGTCAAAGAGAATCACACAATAGGGCTTTCGTCTGACTTGTTGGCACAGTATACCGCTTTCGCCGAATCCTACATATCCCGGCGGTGCACCGATTAGCTTTGAAACTGCGTGTTTTTCCATGAATTCCGACATATCAATCCGAATCAGATTGTCTTTGTTATCAAAGAGATGGGCGGCGACTGCACGGGCAAGAGCGGTCTTTCCAACGCCGGTAGGTCCTGCCAAGAGAAAAGAACCAATGGGACGGTTCGTATCTTGTAACCCGGTACTGGCACGACAAAGGGCGGAAGTTAGGGCGAGAATGTTTTTGTCATGCCCCACAATCTGTTGCTTCAAGGCATTTCCAAGGGTGAGTAGCTTTGTTCGCTGTGCTTCTGTGATTTTTTCTGTGGGAATTCCGGTTCTGGCTGAAACAATGGCTGCAATGTCCTCGCTTGTTACTTGTGCCTGCTTTCCGTGATTGGAAATTTCCCATCGGATTCTCGCTCTGGAACAGGCTTCGTCTAACAAATCAATTGCTTTGTCCGGGAGAAACCGATCGTGGAGATAGCGGTTTGCATATTGAATGGTTGTTTTCAACACTGCGTCTGGGATTATAACTTGGTGGAATTTTGCATAGGTGTCTCGCAGCCCTTTGAGCATTGTGTTGCATTGAGAAAGACTTGGCTCGTAAATCTGTACCGGTTGAAAGCGTCGTTCCAACGCACTGTCTTTTCCAATGGAACTGCGGAACTCTTCCGGCGTGGTTGCCCCGATCAGACGAATTTCTCCCCTTGCTAGTTGTGGCTTGAACATATTTGCAGCATCAATTGCCCCTTCTGCTGCCCCTGCACCGACAATGGTGTGCAACTCATCAATAAAGAGAATGATATTCTTGTTCTCTGCCGCTTCTGTAAGACAGCCTTTCAGACGCTCTTCAAAATCTCCACGATATTTTGCACCGGATAGCAGTGCGGGGAGATCCAAGGAAAATAGTTGCATGTCTCGCAGAGATTCCGGGACATCTCCTTTTAGAAGTAGTTTTGCAATGCCTTCTACAATGGCAGTTTTCCCCACACCGGCTTCTCCGATCAGGCATGGATTGTTTTTGATCCGTCGGGAGAGAATGCGTATGATCTGTTGCAACTCCTTTTCTCGCCCGATTAAAGGGTCATAGTTGTAGGATACGCCACTGTCTGTCATTAATTTTCCATATTGAAATAACATGGGGCAAGTCTTTTTGGAGGGGATTTCTGCCTGTCGTCGTTCCATACGAACCCCATAGCTGTTGTCGCAGTTGCAAAGAGTGCAAAGCTGATTCAGGCTGACACCGGCTCTTTTCAGAATTGCAACGGCACTGGAACAAGGGGCATGAATAATTGCAAGAAGAAGATGTTCTGTTCCGGCAAGCATTTTCCGTTCATCTCTGGCACGTTCTTTTGCATCTTCTAAAATTGCCACTAAGGAGGGGGTCAGGCAGTCCTCTTGTACCTGTGCCGGAATCCCTCTGCCTACTAGGTCAATAACAGCCTGTCGCAGTCGTGATGCGTGCATTTGCTGGGCAGCCAGTGCACTTGCTGCTGCATTGCCCCCTTCTTCTGCCAATCCCAGAAGTAAATGTTCGCTTCCGATGTAGGTGTGCCCAAGTTCCTCCGCTGCATGAATGGCTTCTTTCATGGCAAGAACTGCTTTCCCGGTAAATCCTTCTGTATATCGCATGCATTTTCCTCACTTTCCACATGGCAACACCACATAAAGACCGGCTGACGATTTTGCACGGTGTTGCTATAAATCTATGATATCGCTTTCCTAGTATGCCATATTTTTCATGCGTTATTTGTCGAAGGAGTCACACATTTTTTCATCAGGCATACAATGTACTATGAAGCAGACAAAAAACCGTTTGCTTCGGAAAAATCTGACAAAGGAGCGATTGTTTATGTGTTTTGAGGGTAATGGTGGATGCTGCTGGCTGATCATTCTTTTGCTGATCCTGTTCTGCTGCTGCGGAAATGGCTGTGGCTTTGGAAACAATGGCGGGAACAACGGCTGCGGTTGTGGATGCTAAAACTGGAAA
>CAYXKI010000206.1:0-2712 GCA_964465095.1 uncultured Ruminococcus sp. | reverse complement strand
AAAAAAGAGAGCAGCTTTAAAAACTGCTCTCTTTTTTGCTTTAGCGACGAGTTTTACACCTGCGACGCAGTTCTGCAAACGCCGCATCCTCCCCTTGTTCTGCCAGTAGTTCTAAGAGTTCCATCAATTCTGCGGCAGTTTCCGGATGAAGCATTCCTGTTTTCCGGGCGGTAGATTTTTGGAAATAGGCAAGGGGACAGGTCTGGTTGTAGTTTTCTTTGTTATAGATTTTGCTGGCTGCCACTCTGTCGCAGAACATTTCTGCCAGATAGCGCATGGGCATTTTTACCGGTTCAACCTTTTTGGTTTTGGGATTATAGTCGCTCCAGTATTCGAAATGGTGGCGATTTCTTCCTTTGTGATGCATCCATGCCAGAGAATAGCCTTGTGCCTCTCGTTCTGCCTCGTTGGGGCTGCGAGTTCCTTGGTAATAGCGCACGCCGGGGAAAAATTCCGTGGGACTGTATTTGGAGAGATCGTGTACCAATCCTTGACGCAAAATGCCGGCTTTTTTGCAATGACGCATCACCATGTGACGGTGTCGGGTAATGGTGGAAAGATGCCCAAAGAATCCTTTTCGAAACACGCTTTATTCCAACTCCTCTTCCAGTAAAATCATCTGTTCCATTACGTCATCCATGGAAACACGCAACAGTTCCATTCGTCCGCATTTTTCCTGCATTTTTTGATAATCGCTGCAAATTTCCGGGTCTGTCAGTTCTTCTGTTAGCTGATCCAGTTCCGCTTGCATTTCATCCAGACTTTGTTCTAAGGCACGCAGTTCCGCTCGTGCTTGTGCCTGTTTCGCACGTTGCTTTTTGGAACGGAACGTGGGCTTTTCTGCCTTTGGGGCACTTGCTTTTTCCTGCTCTTGGATTGCTTGTGCCTGCGCTTGTGCTTTCTTTTGTTGCGCTTCAAACCAAGCAGAGAACCCACCGAGATAACATTCTGCACCATCCGGTGTCAATTCTAAAACATGATCTGCAACTTTGTCCAGCAAATACCGATCGTGAGAGACAAAAAGCAATGTGCCGTTGTATTCCTCCAAAGCAGTTTCAATGACTTCTTTCATGGCAATATCCAGATGGTTTGTGGGCTCGTCCAGAATCAGCACATTGCCGTGTTCAAGCATCATTACTGCAAAGCAGACCTTGGCACGTTCTCCACCGCTGAGTACCCCGATGGGCTTGAATACGTTTTCCCCGGTCAGTCGTACCTGCCCAAGAAGCTTGCGAACCTCCAGATCCGTCCAGGAGGGGACTCTGTCGTGGATTTCCTGCATGACAGATTTTGTCGGGGTAAGGTTGGTACTCTCCTGTTCAAAATAGGACAATTTGACATTGCTTGTCCAACGCACCTTGCCACTGTGGGGGAGGAAATTCTGTAGAATTTTAAGCAGTGTAGATTTTCCGATGCCGTTGTCTCCGATAATTCCCCATTTTTCTCCTCGGCGTACCTCAAAGGAAACATTTTGCAAAAGCGTCTTTCGCTCTGCCCCTGTTCCCACAGAAATGTCGATATCCTGAACTTTCAGCACTTCCACAGGAGGTTCGACAGCATAGGTGAAATGAATTTTCGCCTGTTTCTGATAGGTGACCGGCTTTTCGATTCGCTCGATTTTCTCCAATTGTTTTACACGACTCTGGGCACTTTTGGCAGTAGACGCTCTGGTGAGATTTCGTGCGACATAATCCTCCAGTTTTGCAATTTCCTTTTGCTGCATTTCATATTCTTTTTTCTGCCGTGCCACAGCAGCTTCTTTTAAAATCAGGTAGTTGGAATAATTCCCTTTGTATCGTGTTAGCTTGCCACGTTCAATTTCACAGATTCCGGTGCAAAGTTTGTCCAGGAAATAACGGTCGTGGGAAACCAGAAGCAAAGCCCCTTTATAGTCTTTCAGATAGTCTTCTAGCCACATGACCGTCTTGAAATCCAAGTGGTTGGTGGGCTCGTCCAGAATCAGGAGATTTGGCTCTTCCAGGAGTAGTTTCGCAATGGCAAGTCGTGTTTTTTCCCCACCACTGAACCCGGAAATGATACGTTGATCGTTCTCTTTGTCAAAGCCCATACCATTCAGCACTGTCCGGATTTTTACATCAATCTGATATCCATCGTTGCTTTCGAACCAGGTTTGTAGTTGATGATATTCCTCCGATACAGACAGATCTCCGGATTGCATAGTTTGTTCTAGCTGATGCATTTTTTCTTGGGTGTCCAGAAGCGGTTGAAATACGCTGCGCATTTCCGCATAAACTGTGCTTTCCTTGTCCAGTCCGCCCATCTGTTCCAGGTAACCAATGCTTGTTTTCCCGGAATAAGAGATCTCGCCATCTCCTTCTACCAGATGATCCGGCAATTCTTTGCCGGTGATAATGCGTAGTAAGGTAGACTTTCCGCAGCCATTTGTTCCGATCAGTCCCACTCTGTCGTGATCTTCGATGGTCATGGATACGTTGGAAAGTACTTGATTCCCGTTGTAGAATTTGTGGACATCTGTTAGCTGAAGCAGCATATGTTTCTCTCTCCTTTGTGTTGCAATAGTACTATTGTATCATATTTCCCATGAAATTACAATAGGAAAGAAGAAATCAATTTTGATATCGATTTGTTGAAAATGTTCCACCGGAACATTTTCAAGGCTTAGGCGTTCTATAACCCCCAGAAAGGGAGAACGGTCTTGTTCGTTCTCCCTCGAAATCCTGTCGGATTTCT
>CAYXKI010000205.1:0-2712 GCA_964465095.1 uncultured Ruminococcus sp. | reverse complement strand
TGTTCCCTTGTCGCTCTCTCTGTGACAGCTTGTCTAGTATATCACATCTTTTCGGTTTTGTCAAGTGAACTTTTTGTGAAGCGTTTCGAAGTTCCCACTTCGGTTTTCTTCTTGAGTTTGCTTGATTTTCCGCTTCGTGATTTACTAAATGAAGCCTTTCTATTATACCGCGCTTTTGAGGCTTTGTCAAGTGAAAGTTTTATGAACACCATGCCATGGGTTCCTGTCCCTCTCATGCTTCCTGACTTTCGCTCTCCTGCGACAGCTTTATTATTATAGCATAGTTTTTTCTCCCTGTCAAGGAAAAAAATCACGATTTTGTGTGAGGGTTTCTGTGTATTTTTCACAGGAGGTGTGAAACCTGTTCCCTTGTCTTGTTAAAATATGCCTCTTTTGTGTAGAAACCCCTCTTTTCCCACCGTATTCTACACGGTCTATAAATCTGACTTTATGTAGAAAGCCTTTCTCTCTATATAAAAAGAAAGAACGTATCAAGCAGCCCGCATTCCATTCTGTGGGGACTCTTCCGCTTTTTGGTTAAAAAATTCACGAAACGCCTCAAAAAAAATCGTTGCATATTTCCCGGAACTATGGTATAATATTTTTGTTGCTGATTGTATTCAGCCTATACTATATAAATGAAATGAAAATCAACCGTAAGAAAAGGTTTTTATAATGGAGGTATCGTGATGACGGAAAAAGAATTGTATCAGCAGTGGCTGGAAAATGCTACAGAGGACGCTGATTTACAGAAAGAACTCAAGGAGATCGCAGGGGATGACGCTGCCATCAGTGACCGGTTTTATCGGGATCTGGAGTTTGGTACCGGCGGTTTGCGTGGGGTAATCGGCGCAGGCACTTATCGTATGAACATTTACACGGTACGCAGAGCAACACAGGGGCTTGCAAACTATGTAAATTCTGCTTTTGAAAATCCAAGCGTTGCAATTTCTTATGACAGCCGGATCAAGTCCGATGTCTTTGCAAAAGCTGCCGCAGAAGTTCTGGCTGCGAATGGCATTCATGTCTATATCTACTCCGAACTGATGCCTACCCCCATGCTGTCTTATGCAGTTCGTGCACAGAAGTGCAGCGCAGGTATCATGGTGACCGCAAGCCACAATCCGGCAAAGTACAACGGATACAAGGCTTACGGCAGTGACGGTTGTCAGATGACCATTGAAGCGGCAGACGCTGTTCTGGCACAGATCAATGCGTTGGATATGTTCCATGATGTAAAGCACACCGAGTTTGACAAGGCACTGGCTGAGGGAACGATTTCCTATACCCCCCAGTCTGTTATTGACGCATATTATGCAGATGTCCGCAAGCAGAGTCTGAATCCGGAACTTTGTGCAAAGAGCGGTCTGAAGTTGGTTTACACCCCTTTGAATGGTACAGGCAACAAGCCGGTTCGGCACATTCTCTCTGAGATTGGAATTTCCGATGTTACGGTTGTTCCGGAACAGGAAAATCCGGACGGCAACTTTACCACTTGCCCTTATCCGAACCCGGAGATTCGTGAGGCGTTGGAGTGTGGTCTGAAGCTTTGTCGGAAGGTAAAGCCGGATTTGCTGTTGGCAACTGACCCGGATGCAGACCGTGTGGGAATTGCTGTACCGGACGGAGACGATTACGCCCTGTTTACCGGAAACGAAGTGGGCGCAATGCTGCTGGATTATATCTGTGCACAGAGAACCGAAAAGGGCACAATGCCAAAGAACCCCATCGCTGTCAAGACCATCGTTACAACGGATATTGTCAATGCAATTGCAAAGGAATATGGGGTAGAAGTTATCGACGTATTGACCGGCTTTAAGTTTATCGGCGAACAGATCGGGTTCTTGGAAGAAAAGGGCGAAGAAGACCGGTATATCTTCGGTTTTGAGGAAAGCTATGGCTATCTGGCAGGCACGTATGTACGGGACAAGGACGCTGTGGTTGCTTCCATGCTGATTTGCGAGATGGCTGCATATTATCGCACCAAGGGCATTTCCATGATTGAAGCACGGAAGAATCTGTACAAGAAGTACGGGGTTTATGTCCACAGTCAGCACAGCTTTACCTTTGAGGGCGAAAGTGGCATGATTGAGATGCAGAAGATCATGACCAAGCTGAGAGAGGAACATCCTACAGAGATTGCCGGGCTGAAAGTGCTCCAGTTTGACGATTATCAGGTAAGCTTTTCCAAGAATCTGGAAACTGGCAAGGTGACAGAAATCACTCTGCCAAAGTCCAACGTGCTGGCATTCAGCTTAGAGGACAATGCAAAGGTTGTCATTCGCCCCTCTGGTACAGAGCCGAAAATCAAGGCATATTATACCACCAAGGCAGACACCAATGAAGTCGCAGAAGCAAAGAAAGACACACTGGATGCTGCATTCAGTAAGATGATTCTGGATTAAGGTTTTAATCAATAAAAATTATAAGATCGCTCTGTTCCACAACGGTACAGGGCGATTTTTCAAGGAAAAAGTAACAGGCAAGTTTACACAGGCAGTAGATTTTTTTGGTGCTTGAGTTTTGTATTCGCCCAAAACGTTCCACGAAAAGCCTCCCTCTTAGAGGGAGGTGGCACGGCGGATGTCGTGACGGAGGGAGGGCTCGTCGAAAACGTTCCACCGGAACGTTTCCAAGGGATTGGCGTTCTCGTACACCTAGAAAGGGAGAGCGGTCTTGTTCGCTCTCCCTCGAAATCCTCTCGGATTTCTC
>CAYXKI010000204.1:0-2738 GCA_964465095.1 uncultured Ruminococcus sp. | reverse complement strand
AATGCCGTCATATCTAGACAGATTCGAGGACGCTTCCGCAGAGGCGATCAAATAATACGCTGCAACTGCATACTTCAAACTAGGCATACTACATTCAACAAGTTCAGCACCCATAGATTCATATACTTTTGCTGCTTGTAAAACAGATTCACGTACTTCTGCATCAATACCATCTGCATAAAATTCCTTCGGAATTGCAATCTTCAATCCCTTAATCTCTCTACCCAATTTTGCGGTATAGTCCTCCGTAGCACGCTTAGAAACAGTTCCATCATGTGGATCATACCCTGAAATCGCATTGAGAATCAATGCGCAATCTCTTGCATTTTTTGCAATCGGTCCAATCTGATCCAAAGAGGATGCAAATGCAATAAGCCCATAGCGAGATACTCTGCCGTAAGTAGGCTTTAACCCTGTAACGCCACAAAATGCAGCCGGTTGACGAATAGAGCCACCGGTATCAGAACCGAGTGCTGCAACTGCCAAAGAAGCCGCCACACTAGCAGCCGAGCCACCAGAAGATCCACCTGGAACGCACTCTGTATTAAAGGGATTGCGAGTCTTTGCAAAAGCAGAGGTTTGTGTAGAACCGCCCATTGCAAATTCATCCATGCTGACTTTTCCCAAAAATACTGTATCTTGCGCCAAAAGCTTTTCAATTACTGTTGCATTATAAGGGGGAATAAAATCTTCCAGCATTTTTGAAGCACATGTTGTACGAATACCTTCTGTACAGATGTTGTCTTTGATTGCTAAGGGAATACCACAAAGCACTCCTGCATTTCCAGCATCAATTTTCTTCTGCGCTTCTTTCGCCTGCTCCATAGCATACTCTGAAGTTACCGTAATATAACTCTGTATATTTTTATCATACAAAGCAATTCGATCTAAGTAACTCTGCGTCAATTCCGGTGCAGAAATTTCCTTGCGATCCAGCATCTGACGCAGGTGCGCAATGGTGAGTTTTGTAAAATCCATAGTTTTCCCGACCGCCGTTTCCGGCAAGTCCCTCCTTCGCTTTAATTTTCCGCAATTCGGATTATTCTACAACCTTTGGTACAACAAAGCAATTTTCATCCTTCACCGCATTTTGCAGAATTTTTTCCGTTGCAAAACTGTCAGCTTTTATATCCTCTCGCAAATCATTGAGATAAACGTTGTGGTTATCTGCAAGCGCATCGTATGTTATGTCAATTTCTTTTACGGTATCCATTATTTCAATAATGCTTGTCATCTCTGATGCCATTTGTTCCATTTCATCTGGAGTAAACGTAAGCTTTCCGAGTTCTGCCAGATAAGCAATCATCTGTAAATCCAATTAAAACCCTCATTTCTTTTGCACAAACAGTATCATATGACATAGATACAATACCATTTTGAATTTTACCTGCAAAATGCAGATAATGCCAAAATTTTCAGGCGATACTCCACAAAAACTATATTCAAGCAGATGACGTGCAAAATCGCCAGATGTTCTTTGTGCGGTGTCGCCTTAAATATTTCCGTGTAGTATTGCCATTAGAACAACATTTCAGAGCCACACGAAACCAAAGAAGTTGCACTCCGAGTTGTCTATGATCTGTATTATTATATCACAGTACTATTGATTTTGCAAGGTTTTTCTTTAACAGAAGCATAAAATTCCTGAATTGAAAAAAATTTTCCAGATATGGCTTGATTTTTTTCGCTTTTTTCAGTATAATAGAGAAAGTCAATTTAGACTTATGTCCTGTTGTTTGTTTTTGAAGCAACATCGGGCAAAGGAGGAGATAAATATGCTGACTTTTTCAAAAATGCATGGAATAGGGAACTGCTATATCTATGTGAATTGCTTTCAGGAAACGGTCACTGATCCAGAAAAGCTTTCAATTTTTTTGAGCGATGTGCGCTTTGGCATTGGATCTGATGGTCTTGTCCTGATTTTGCCCTCAGAAAAAGCTGATTTCCGGATGCGTATTTTTAATGCAGATGGATCTGAAGCAATGATGTGTGGCAATGCAACGAGATGCATTGGAAAATATGTCTATGATATGGGCATGACCAGTAAAACAGAAATCTCTCTGGAGACCAATTCCGGAATCAAGTATCTGACACTCTATCCTGGAACAGATGGAAAAATCGAAAGTGTCAAAGTGGATATGGGAAAAGCAATTCTTGTTCCAAAAGAAATTCCGGTTGCCTCTGATCTGGAACGATTTGTCGATCAAGAAGTTATAGTTGATAATGTATCCTATCAGATGACTTGTGTTTCTATGGGGAACCCTCATGCTGTCGTTTTCCTCCCGGAGATTGATTCGCTTGATTTGGAGAAAATAGGACCATCTTTTGAACATCACGAGTTGTTCCCTGACCGTGTGAATACAGAATTTGTTCGTGTAATTGATGATCACACCTTACAGATGCGTGTCTGGGAGCGGGGGAGTGGTGAAACATTTGCCTGTGGAACAGGTACTTGTGCCTCTGTTGTCGCAGCCGTTTTAAACGGCTTCTGCAAAAAAGAAGAAGAAATCCTTGTGCACCTGCGTGGGGGAGATCTACGTATCATCTATCATCAGGATGAAACCGTTACCATGATTGGTCCTGCAACATATGTATTTGAAGGGAAAATTGATGTTCCGAAACTCTAAGGTAACCGCATAAAGAGCATCTGATGCATCATTTTATGTAATGTCGCCTTAAGGCGACACCGTACAAAGATTGTGCGTCAGATGCGCCGTCAGATTTTTTGTCAGATTGTG
>CAYXKI010000203.1:0-2748 GCA_964465095.1 uncultured Ruminococcus sp. | reverse complement strand
CAAAGTATGCACTCCGCTTTTTGTTTCATCTGACAAAAAATCTGACTGCGCATCTAACGCACAATCTTTGTGTGGTGTTGCCTTGACACTTTTCCACAATCCGTTGTGGAAACTGTGTAGAAACGTGTTGAGAAATGAAGTTGCTTTCTTTCCAGATTTATCAGATTTTCCTAAAAATGGATTATATTTTGGGTCAAGCACCTGATTGTTTGTGCAAACTATACAAAAAAAGCACTTTAATTTTTACGAAAAAACGAACCATACCCTGTTGACAGTGATAAAGAATTATGCTATAATAATCTACAGAAGCAAAACAAAGTCTTTATATTTGAATTGCGAAAAGACTTGTCTATGGGGTTGCTTCTTCATGAGAACTTCTGATTTTACCGTATTTTCTCAGGTTCTCGTGATTTAATTTTGCAGTTATCTCTCTTTTTCTCATTGCTTTACAGAAATCGTGCCTGTTTTCACAAACGGGCACGATTTCGTTTTATCTAAGGCTATTTTCTCCCTTATAAAAACAAAGCAAAAGCCGTCCGAGAGCTTCGGGCGGCTTTTACAATAATAAGGAGAATGTATGAAAAAAATCTAGATGTCTTTAATTCTGTGACGCGGTCACTTCTTCCAGTGTTACGTCTACCGACATTTCCTGTCCATTACGAACAATGGTAAGGGTTACGGTATCACCGGCGTTATACTCGTTCTTGATCTCGTTGAGTTCATCGGTTGTGGTGATTTCCTCGCCCTGGATTGCGGTAATAACATCTGCCGGCTGCAAACCTGCCTGATCTGCTGCACCGCCCTCTGTTACGCTGATAATATATGCGCCAACCGGAATCTGATATGCCTGAGATACATACTCGGAAACATCCTGACAAGTGATGCCAAGCTGCGGTCTTCCGGTTACATAGCCATAGTTAATCAGATCGTCAATGATGACCTTTGCCTCAGACATAGGAATTGCAAAGCCAATGCCCTCAATAGAAGCAGAATCGGAATAGGTGGAGGACATTTTTGCGGAGTTGATACCAATAACCTGACCGGAACTGTTGATCAGCGGTCCGCCGGAGTTACCACTGTTGATGGCGGTATCTGTCTGAATCAGTGTCATGGTATTGTCGTTGATGGTAACCTGACGATTCAGTGCGGAGATGATACCACAAGTTGCGGTGTTCTGGAACTCCAGACCAAGAGGGTTACCGATGGCAACTACCATCTCGCCAACCTCACAAGCGGAACTGTCTCCAAATTCTGCCGGTGTCAGTTCTTCGTCTGCATCAATTTTCAAGACGGCAATATCTGCTTCTTGGTCATATGCCACGATTCTTGCATCATAAGTGGTTTCCTGATCAGACATCTGTACCTGTACTGCTGTTGCCTCTCCATAGCCATAATCATCATCATAGATTACATGGGCATTGGTGACAATATATCCATCGGAGGAGGCGATAATGCCTGTGCCTACGCCGGTTGCCTGCTGGGTGCTCCCGCTGTTCCCCTGATTGCCATAGCCGTAGCTATAGCCATAGAAGCCATAATAATCGCTACTGCTGGAAGAGGTAATCTCAAAGGTTGCCTGAACGCCCACAACAGAGGGGGTAACTTTCTTGATAATATCGCTGACAGACATTGCATCAGAAGCGGAAGCCAAGGTAATCCAGCTTTCTCCACTGCCGGAAGAACCGGTGCTGTCAGAGCTGTTGTCTGCGGTGGTTTTTTCTTTGTTGCTTGTGCTGCTCTTGGTTTCTGCAACGGTAGAAGAAGTGTTATCGGATACAAACGTGGTACGAATACCCTCATATGCACCGATTGAGCCAACAGAAACAAGGGCTGCTGCCAGAACGCAAGCGGTAATCACAAGCCCTACACGCTTTTTCTTCGGCTTCTTTTCCGAACCGCTGGGCTGGTTGCCATTGGGGTTGGAGTAGTAATTCACATAGGAATATCCACCGCCCGAATAGCCACCATTGTTCCCCGGCTGTGTTCCGGGATTCTGTCCGGGCTGACTGCCATAGGACTGTGCACCGGAGTGAATTGCCTCATCCTGATGGGGATTGGTGTTCCGGTAATAGCTGTTCTGGTATGCATACGGATTGGAAGCCGGGTTCTGAGTCGGGTTTGTGCCGGCTGTAGAGGTGCTTCCCTGTGTACCGGTTGTTCCATAAGAACCGGCAGCTTGTGCAGAAGCCTGCCCGGTCTGAGCCGTGTTTGTGGTATTATCCATCCCATTTGTCTGGTTTGTACCGGAAGTGTTTTCCTGTTCAAATTCAGTCATGATTTCTCATCCTTTCGTCTATATGGCGTTTCCGCCGGGCTTTGTGCGTTTTCTTTTTCTTGCAAAAGCCGTTGTTGGTAAAATTGTTTTTTTCCACGGAAGCTTTCGTGTTTCTCTTGGTGTTCCCGTGTTTGTAATTATTATTATACGGTTTTTTGTGATAATCGTATGATAAGCGATAGAAAAAAACGTAAAAGAACGATTTTGTAATAGGTATAGGTAAGCGTGATTGTCAAATGTAACATAAAAGTAAACACAGCCAGAAGATTTTTTTGATGCAGCATTTTTTTCGTTGAAAATGTTCCACTGGAACATTTCCAAGGGTTTGGTGTTCTCGTACATCTAGAAAGGGAGAGCGGTCTTGTTCGCTCTCCCTCGAAATCCTGTCGGATTTCTCACCCTCTTCTCCGCGCGCCTGTGGCATGGCGCAGAGTGTTTCGCTGTCTGCGGACAGCGACAAGGGGCTACTCGCC
>CAYXKI010000202.1:0-2762 GCA_964465095.1 uncultured Ruminococcus sp. | reverse complement strand
TGCGTAAAACTTCCCCTTGATTTTTTCCTCCCGGTTCGGTATAATAGAAAACAGAGTGGCGATCTCTTATCGCCTGAAATCTGACCGGAGGATGGTACAATATGAAAGACGGATGGATCAAACTTGCCTGTGTCACCCCAGATCTACGTGTTGCTGACACCGAACACAACGCATTCCAAGTCCTGACCAATGCAAAAGAAGCCGCAGCAAAAGGCGCAAAACTTATCGTATTTCCGGAACTTTGTCTGACAGGTTACACCTGTGGAGATCTGTTCCTGCAAACGACCTTGTTACAAGGGGCACTGGATGGGTTAAAGCATATCTTAAGGGAAACTGCCTCGCTCTCTGCGATTCTGGCAGTGGGGCTTCCCCTTGCCTATCGGGGTGCATTATACAACGTTGCCGCAGTCTGCTATCGGGGAAAACTCCTTGGCATTGTGCCAAAGAAGAATCTCCCCAATTACAGCGAATTCTACGAACTACGGCACTTTACCCCCGGACCGGATGCAACAGACAATCTTACCATTTCTCTTTTTGGGGAAACTGTTCCCTTTGGGGCAAAGCAGCTATTTTCTTGTCAAGAACTTCCTGCCTTTACCTTTGGGGTAGAACTCTGTGAAGATGTCTGGGTTGCAGACACCCCCTCTGTACAGATGGCACAATCCGGTGCAACCATCCTCCTCAATCTCTCTTGCAGCGACGAGATTATCGGAAAAGAAGCCTATCGTCGCACCATGTTACAAGCCAAATCCGGCAGCCTCCTTTGTGCCTATGCCTATGCCGATGCAGGAATGGGAGAATCCACACAGGATATGGTTTTTGCCGGGCACAACCTGATTCTGGAAAACGGCTCTGTCGTTGCAGAGTCGGAACTTTTCACAAGTGGCATTCTCTATGGGGATATCGACGTACAGCGACTGGATGGCGAACGTCGACGTTCCAACACCTTTGTGTCTACGCCGGGAAGCACCGTGATCACAAGCTTTTCTCTGCCCCTTACAGAGACTTTTCTTGACCGCCGGATTGATCCCTCCCCCTTTGTTCCAAAGGGCGGAGAAGAGCTCTCAAAGCGCTGTGAGAAGATCCTCACCTTACAGGCAACCGGACTTGCCACACGGCTTTCGCACATTGGCTGTCTGAATGCAGTCATCGGGCTTTCCGGTGGTCTGGATTCCACCTTAGCACTAATTGTCACCGTTCACGCCTTTCGGATGTGCAAACTGGATCTCTCCGGGATTCTTGCTGTCACCATGCCCTGTTTCGGAACAACAGACCGCACCTATCAGAACGCCTGTCAGCTTGCCAAGGCGTATGGGGCAACCCTGAAAGAAATCCCCATCCAGAAAAGCGTGCGGCAACACTTTGCAGACATCGGACACGACGAATCGGTTCACGATATCACCTATGAGAATTCTCAGGCAAGAGAGCGGACACAAGTTCTCATGGATCTGGCAAATGAAAAAAACGGCATTGTCATCGGCACAGGGGATCTTTCCGAGTTAGCACTTGGTTGGGCGACCTATAACGGCGACCACATGAGCATGTATGCTGTCAACACCTCCATTCCGAAAACGCTGGTACGTTATCTTGTAGCATATGAAGCCTCCCGGACAGAATCCACCCTCTCAAAGATTCTCTACGATGTTCTGGACACCCCGGTCAGCCCGGAATTGTTACCGCCGGAACAGGATGGCACAATTTCTCAAAAGACAGAAGATCTGGTAGGACCGTATGCCCTCCACGACTTTTTCCTCTACTATGTTCTCCGCCACGGCTTTTCTCCCACCAAGATTTATCGTCTGGCAAAGCTTGCGTTCCAAGGGGAATATGACGAAAAGACCATTCTGAAATGGCTGCAAAAGTTCTACTGGCGGTTCTTCTCCCAGCAGTTCAAACGAAGCTGTCTCCCGGACGGTCCAAAAGTGGGCACGGTGACCCTCTCCCCCAGAGGAGATTGGAGAATGCCAAGCGATGCCATCGCTCTCCTGTGGCTTCGTGAGGTAAGCGATCTATAAGAACTTGTTCCCATAGATAGAAAATCGGCGACACGCAAACATTCTTGCGGTGTCGCCTTTCTTGTGTCGTATTGTTTTTATACGGTATCACTTTACCCAAGTCCGGATTGTCTCCGGTAGCCATGAGGCTTTCAGCAGACAGGGCATCAGTCGCAGTGCGAGAAAGCCAAACAAAATCCCAAGCACTGCCCCACACAGCACATCAGAGGGGTAATGGGCACCAAGATAAAGCCGGGAAAAGGCAATGCAAACTGCCACAATCAACGCCAGAATCCCCACCCAATGGGGAAGCAGTGCGAGAAAAACCGTTGCCACAGCAAAGGAACTGGAGGTGTGCCCGGAGGGAAACGAAAAATCCTTTGGCTTGCGAATCAGCACCGTAAGGTTCTGGATTTTCTCAAAGGGGCGAATCCGTGCAACAAGATGTTTGAGCATTGCGTTGTTCACGAGAATGGAGAAAAGCAGGGACAAAATCGCCGTCAGTGCCACACGCCTTGTCTCCGGGCGGATACACAGACAGACACAAGCGGTAATCCAGATAATCCCACCATTGCCGAGAAACGTAACCACACGCATAATCAGCGTCAACCAGACCTTTCGCAGATTTTCCTGTAGCCAAAGCAAAAAATGCTTGTCCCATTTCAGAAACTTATGAATCATCTCATCACACCTCCCTTTGTTTCTCTTAGTATACCATAGATATCGGAAAAGTGCAAGTAGGAACCGCATCTTCCTTTTTATCGTTTC
>CAYXKI010000201.1:0-2775 GCA_964465095.1 uncultured Ruminococcus sp. | reverse complement strand
CCGCGCGCATGAGTATTGCGCGGAGTGTTTCGCTGTCTGCGGACAGCGACAAGGGCTCCTCGCCCTTGACCTCGGCAGCATTTTTTTAGAAAAATTGCTGCATCAAAAAAATCTTATGGCTTGGGCTTTTTTTGTGAGTGCAAGTTGTTTCATGAGAATTTTTTGCTTAATTTTCGAAAGAAAAGTACTTACCAGAAAGGAGTACGATTAAAAGAAAATGGATAATACATCACAGGAAAACTATTTTACCAACGGGAAACAGAAGATCACCAACATGGACATTGGCGATCGGATGGAAGAGGCGTTTCTGGCGTATGCCATGTCTGTTATCGTTTCTCGTGCGCTTCCGGATGTCCGGGACGGCTTAAAGCCGGTACACCGACGGATTCTGTACACCATGTACGAAAAGGGTCTGACACCGGACAAGGCATATCACAAGTGCGCCGACACCGTCGGTTCTGTACTTGGTAGCTATCACCCTCATGGTGATGCTTCGGTTTATGATGCCTTGGTACGTCTTGCACAGTCTTTCTCCATGCGTTATATGCTGGTTGACGGACAGGGAAACTTCGGTTCTGTAGACGGTGATCCGCCGGCTGCATATCGTTATACGGAGGCAAGAATGTCCAAGATCTCCTTGGAAATGCTGACGGATATCAACAAGGAAACCGTTCCCTTTGTGCCTAACTATGACGATCGTCTGAAAGAACCGGAGGTTCTGCCCTCTCGATTCCCCAATATCCTCGTAAACGGATCGATTGGTATCGCCGTAGGTATGGCAACCAACATTCCCCCTCACAACTTAGGGGAGGTCATTGACGGCATTCATCTTCTGATGGAGAACCCGGATTGTACCATGGATGAACTGATGCAGTGCATTCAGGGACCGGATTTCCCCACCGGTGGTATTATTATGGGTCGTAGCGGCATTCGTGCAGCTTATGGCACAGGGCGAGGGAGAATTACCCTCCGTGGCTTGACCCACTTTGAAAAAGTCCGTGGCAGAGATGCCATTGTTGTAACAGAAATCCCTTACATGGTCAACAAGGCAAGACTGGTTGAGTCCATCGCTTCTCTTGCAAAGGACAAGCGGATTGAGGGAATTCATCACATTCAGGATGAGTCCAGCCGTGAGGGCATGCGGATTGTGGTAGAACTGAAAAAGGATGCCAATCAGCAGATTGTCCTCAATAAGCTGTTCTCCTACACCCAGTTACAGGACACTGTCAGCGTCAATATGCTGGCACTTGTTAACGGCGAACCAAAGACCTTGACGTTGAAACAGGTACTGGAACATTATCTCAACTTCCAGGTTGAGGTCATTACCAATCGTACCAAGTTTGATCTGGAAAAGGCAAAGAAACGTGCCCACATTCTCCAGGGCTTTGTCCTTGCTATTGATTATATTGACGAGGTTATCGCCATTCTCCGGAGCAGTAAGACCATTCCGGAAGGTAAAGCACGCCTGATTGAGCGATTCAAGGAAGAGGATATGTCTGCACTTTTGGATCGTACCCAGTACGATGTGGATCAGTATCAGTTGGAACACCAGATCGGCTTGTCTGAGGAACAGGCAGATGCCATTGTCCAGATGCGTCTTGGTGCACTGACCGGTATGGAACGGCAGAAAGTTACCGACGAACTCTATGGCTTGTTGGTGAAGATTGCAGATCTCAAGGATATTCTGGCAAATCAGGATCGGGTATATCAGATCATTATGGACGATCTCTCGGAAATCCGTCGGAAATTTGGCGACGCAAGAAGAACCCAGATTGAAATGGTCGACGGCGAGGTAGATATTGAGGATCTGATTCCTGTTGAGGACTGCGTGGTAACCTATACCGACAGCGGTTATATCAAGCGAATTCCTGCGGATGCTTATAAGAGTCAGCACCGTGGCGGTCGTGGCGTTACGGGAATGAAACAGCGTGAAGAGGACTTCGTCAGCGAACTTCTGATCAGTTCTTCTCACTCCCACATTCTCTTTATCAGCAACCTTGGAGTGATGTATCGCCTGAAGTGTTATGAGTTGCCGGAGGGGTCGAAAAATGCCCGTGGTACGAACATTATCAATCTCTTGCCCTTGAACAATGGGGAGAAAATTGCAGCGGTACTGACTACGAAAGACTTCGATGAGGACAAGTACCTTGTGATGATTACAAAGTCCGGTAAAATCAAGCGTACCGCTCTTTCTGCTTATAAAAATGTGCGGAAAAATGGCTTGATTGCCATCGGTCTGGACGAAGGGGACGAGATCGCCGGAGTACGGCTGACAGATGGTTCGAACCGCCTTTTCGTGGCAACACGAAACGGTATGGCAATCCGCATCCAGGAACAGGATGTACGCCCCATGTCTCGTTCTGCGCATGGCGTTAAGGCAATTACCCTCCGAGAAGGGGATAGAGTTGTTTCCATGGCAAGAGAAAGAGAGGGTGCATCCTTGCTGACAGTGACAGAAAACGGCTATGGACGACGGACAGAACTGTCAGAATATCGTAATCAGTCCAGAGGTGGTCTCGGTCTGACCAATTATAAGGTAGATCCGGAACATGGCTACGTCTGCGGAATTAAGGTCGTGGATGAAACCGATGATCTTATGTTTATTTCAAGCGATGGCGTGATTATCCGTGTGCCTTGTGACCAGATCCGCTTGATGGGTAGAGTGGCAAAGGGCGTTCGTGTTATGCGTGTCACACCGGGACAAAAGGTTGTGGCTTTCACCAGAACTGAGGCAATCCAAGAGGAACCTGAGGAAGAAGAAACGGAAGAAATAAC
>CAYXKI010000200.1:0-2776 GCA_964465095.1 uncultured Ruminococcus sp. | reverse complement strand
ATACTCTTGATTCCGTTGTGTCCGCCGGCACTGCCTTTTCGCCGCAACCGCAGCTTTCCCGGTGGCAACGTAATATCATCATAAATCACAAGTACCTGTTCCGGTGGGATTTTGTAAAACTGTGCCGCAGCCGCAACTGCAACCCCACTGTTATTCATATAAGTAGTAGGCTTCATCAAAAGGCAACGCACCTCTCCCACCATAGCTTCTGCACAATCAGACCGGAACTTCATCTGACTTAACGTTACGCCACTTTCTTTTGCAATCTCTGCCATGGTGAGAAATCCGGCATTGTGTCGTGTTTTCTCATACTCCAAGCCCGGATTTCCAAGTCCCACAATCAACCAAGACAGTTTGCCACTAAGCCCACTGCCACTTCCATTCGACTCAATCTGCCGAAATAAATCAAAAATACCCATTTTTTCTATAACCCACTTCATGCGGTACCAGAATATTCCAATACCGCATGAGTCTCTTTCTATAGTATTGTCATAAGGTGACAAATAAGGTGACAAAAATCACTTCTTATTCTCGTCTCCGGGGAACAGCTTTGACCGAAGCTTTTTCAGGCTATAGCCCTCTTTCACCTTCAGATCTGCACGTTCTACTGCCAGTGCATAATCCGGAACATCCTCTGTTACTGTTGTGCCTGCTGCGGTATATGCGCCTTTTCCCAATTTTACCGGGGCAATCAGATTGGTATTACATCCAATAAAGCAATTATCCCCGATGACGCAGCGGTTCTTCTTCATACCGTCATAGTTTACGGTAACCGTACCGCAACCAAAGTTGACCTTCTTGCCCACATCGCTGTCTCCAACATAAGTCAGATGTGCCACTGCGGTCTGTTCGCCAACAGTGGAATTCTTGATTTCCACAAAGTCACCGATCTTAACCCCATTCTTCAAATGAGAATTGGGACGAATGTGTACGAAAGGTCCTGCCTTTACTGCATCTTCAATCTCAGAATCATATGCCTGCACCGCATTCAAAGTGACATGATCCCCGATGGTACAGTTTTCAATCAGACAGTTCGGACCAATGGTGCATCTGCTACCGATTTTAGTCGTTCCTTTCAGGATTGTTCCCGGCAGAATTGTCGTTTCTGCCCCGATTTCCACATCGTTTCCGATAATAATTCCATCGGTGCAGACAAAGTTCACGCCATTTTCCATGTGTTTGTCCAGTACACGCTGCCGTGCCACTTCATTCAGGGCAAGGAGATCCTTCCGGGTATTTGCACCCAGAATCACATCCGGATTCTCACTCTGGTATGCAGTTGCTTTCCAGCCCTTTTCCAGTGCCAGACCAATGGTATCCGTTAAGTAATACTCACCCTGTGCATTGGACTGAGAAAGTCCTCCAAGCAATTCCAACAGTGCCTTGGTACGGAACCAATACGCACCGGAATTTACCTCCTGGATTGCACGCTGTGCATCTGTGGCATCCTTTTCCTCTACAATTGCAGCAATTCCATGCTCTCCACGGAGGATTCTGCCATAGCCTTTGGGCTGTTCCAGGTTTGCGGTAATGACTGTAACATCACTGCCCTGTGCCTCATGAAGCTTTAAAGCGTTGGAAATCGTCTCGCTATCCATAAAAGGAGCATCACCACAAAGTACCAGTGTATTTCCATCGGGGAACTCCCGGATAAACTTCTCTGCCTGCATGACAGCGTGACCGGTGCCAAGCTGTTCTGCCTGGAGCGCAGTACGATAACGATTGTCCAGATAGAGTTCCACATATTTTGCCTTGTACCCGGTGACAACACAGATCCGGCTAAGATCTGCCGCTTCACAAGCACGAATTACCCAACCCAGCATCGGTACGTTCAGTACCTCCAACATTGGCTTTGGAATCGCAGCCTTCATGCGCTTTCCGTGTCCCCCTGCAAGTATTACAACCTGATTCATAACATAACCTCCTGTTACTTCCATTTGCAAAGCCTCTCAAAGAAACTCTGCTCTCTTATACGAATCCGGGCAATTCCGGATAAAACGTCACACTTTATATTATGACAAAAAATTGAAGCAATTTCAAGTCTTTTCGCAAAAAAAATTCTCATCTTGTGATTTTTGTATAAGTTGCCACAAAAAAAGGGGGAGAATTTTTTTAAAAAATGTATAGTATTTTCCTTTGAGATGTGTTATAATAAGAGTGAGCCGGTTTGAGAAGAAATAATTGCCATATTTTTCCTCTCAATTTTACACCGGACATGGAGCAAGTTCCGGGGTGTTTTTTCCGCAGAACTTGCCCGACAGAAAGATTTAATACTGGAGGTAGTTACCAATGGCAAAGAAGTATTGTTATCTGTTTACAGAAGGTAACGCAAACATGAGAGAGCTGCTCGGCGGTAAGGGTGCAAACCTGGCTGAGATGACCAACATCGGTCTCCCGGTTCCACAGGGCTTTACCATTTCCACAGAAGCATGCACACAGTACTACGAGGATGGTCGTCAGATCAACGACAGCATTCAGGCTGAGATCAACGAGTACATCACAAAGATGGAAGGCATCACCGGCAAGAAGTTCGGCGATAAGGAGAACCCGCTGCTGGTTTCCGTTCGTTCTGGTGCACGTGCATCCATGCCGGGTATGATGGATACCATCCTGAACCTGGGTCTGAACGAAGAAGTTGTTGAGACAATCGCAAAGCAGTCCGGCAACCCGAGATGGGCTTGGGACTGCTACAGAAGATTCATTCAGATGTACTCTGATGTTGTTATGGAAGTTGGTAAGAAGTACTTTGAAGAACTCATCGACAAGATGAAGGCTG
>CAYXKI010000199.1:0-2779 GCA_964465095.1 uncultured Ruminococcus sp. | reverse complement strand
AGGGGCACCAAGAATCGAACTCGGGACACGTGGTTTTGGAGACCACTGCTCTACCGGCTGAGCTATACCCCTAAAAGGACAACGCTGCATCACATTTCTGCTCTGCAACGTTATCTATTATAGCATAAAACAGTACACTTGTCAATGCTTTCTTTTGCTTTTTTTTCGTTTTTGTTGGAATTGTGGAAAATACCCATGGGATTTTGCTGTTTCTCACAAAAAATCAAAGCCAGTTTCCACAATGAATTCAACTTTTTAACAGATATTGGAATCCGATTCAGAAGTTGTTTCCGCCGGTTTTTGTTTTTCCGGAGATGCTTCTACAGGGGCTTTGGGTTCTGTGGAAACGTTGGATGCGTCAGTTGTACTGGGTTTTGTGTTTTCTGCAACTTCCGGCGTATTCTCAGACTCAGTTTCTTCTTCTGTTGTCGAAGGGAGGAAAAAGTCTTTCAGATCGTCCAGTAGATCCTTTTTGCGTGGTATCTTGTTTAAAGGAGAAGCATTATCAAGCGGTTTCTCGGTAGAACCCGGCTCTGTGGGGGCAGGTTGCTCTGTCGGTTTTATTGTCAGCACAACCTTTACTTTCTTTTCCTCCAGGACAGATTCTGTTGGACGGGGTGTTTTTGAAATCACCGGGAAATGGTGATTTTTCTTTTCGGAAAAGAGCATCACTCGCTTTGCATTGTACATGACCTTGTCCTCTTTTGTCACAACCTCCAACTCGCAGCGAATGTGCTGTCCGAGAATCCGTGGCGTATGTGCAACAAGTCGTGTGTCAAGTTCGCCAATATAGAAGTAAATGCCCTTTGCAGCGTTGGGGTCACGATTGACAAAGCCATAAGATCCGTGGAAACGGACAATATAGCCGGAATAGGTGCCATCCTCATGAGGACACAAAAGTGCCTCTTGTTCCTCCAAAGACATCTCGGACGGATTGATTCCGGTGTCATAATACCGCACAATGCCGTGGCGTTCTAAGAATGCGTCAAAGTCTTCTGCTGCTACAATTGTAACGGCATTCAGACTTTTTCTCCCGGAAAGTCCGGTGGGCTTTAAGCGGCAAACCACTTTCAGTCCTACTAATTGATCCCGATATTTCCGTAGCTGCGAAGAAAGTTCTGTCTGGCTGAAGAAGTAGCCCTCCCGGTCTGTGGGGGTCTTGCCAATAAATCCATAGGCGCCAGTACGGGTGATGTATCCGGTGAAACTCTCCAATGTTTCCAGATCTACCTCCGGCACTTGGGTCATTCCCTCCGGGGTCAGGGTCTTTTCTATGGGCAGCAGCGTGTCCTCCGGCTTTGGAATGGGACGGCTACTCTCATAGAGGCTTGCATTTTCAAGCAGTTGCAACAAAACAGAAATCCGCTCTTCCAGTTCTTCAGAGGGGAACTGAATGGACTTTGCAGGAACATAATTGACGGCAACCGCCAGCAATCCATAGAAAATACAATCCAGTATCGGCTTTGCTTTTTCCGGTTTTGTCTGGAGTAATTGTTCTGTTACGCCTTTGCAAAACTGTCCATGACGAAGATTTCTACACAGGGCATAGAAGCTTTGATATACCGTGTTATCACAGGGGACATCAGAGAGAATCCACTGTCCGAGAGTATCCATTAGAGTTGCTTCGCTTTCCTTTGCACTAATAGCAGCAGCGTTGGCATAATCGCCTGCTTTGACATAGCAGTGGACTGCTTCCGGATAGGAGGCTAAGGTATCGTAAAATGCCCCCATCATCTGTTCCAGTTCCCGACAGGGATATTCTGCAAAGGTGCGTTCAAACTGGGTGAGAATCTCGGACTTTTTGGTGGAAACAGCGTGATTTTTGATGGCATCTCGGAAGATGGAATCCAGTCTTGACCAACGCTTTTCCAGAGGAGTAGCTTTGACGTGTTCCCGGATTTCTTCCCGTCTGGAAATCTCCGGGAAATCTGCCAACTGGATTTGTTTCTGTGCGGTTTGCAATGCCTGTTGCAATTCTTCCGGAAGAGGGGATTCTTCTGCTGTGACTGTTTCCGGTACTGTTTCCTGTTCCGGGGCAGCCGTAGTGGGGCAGGTAGGTTCTGTTTCGTCTTGTTTTTCCGTCGGAATTGTTGCTTCCGGTGTTGGTGCTATAGTGCTTTCCGATTTCGGGAAGGGGAGAATCTTTGCAACATCCATGGGAGAGAGAAATTCCAGAAGTCCACTTTCCCATTGAAACGTGATGACATCCTGATGAAAACCATAAAACGCCACATTTTCCAGTTGTTCGCCGTCATAGGGAATAATGGTGAATCGGTCATAGCGATCATCTTGTAAGATTTCCAGAATCGCCTGCACATAGGGCTTTTCGGTCAGTCGGGAGATGCCTTTCTGATCCGATTCCGTGTGAAAACGCAGTTCCAGAATATCCTGATACAAGGTCACCCGTGGCATTCCGTTTTCAAGATTCAGAACGCTTTCTTCCAAGGCTTTGTGAAAGTATAGCGGTGTAGACCAACCCAAAGGGGTTCGCATCAGAAACGGAATTTTTTCAAATCCGGTAATGGCGGTTAAAAAATCAGCTTTTGTCATGAAATCAAATCCTTTCTTGTTGTCCTTTGCGTCGATGATATGTTGTAAATAGTATAACATTTTTTTAATGGTATGTCAACAGGAAAACGAGAAGTGTTTCTATCAGGGCAACAGAAAAAAACAACCGCCACGACTTTGAATCGTGACGGCTTTCAAATGCTATTTTTTACGCAATTCATTTGACAAGTTTCGCCTTTTATGCTATACTAAGTCTGGGTCATTTCAGACC
>CAYXKI010000198.1:0-2797 GCA_964465095.1 uncultured Ruminococcus sp. | reverse complement strand
ACCATAGATATCGGAAAAGTGCAAGTAGGAACCGCATCTTCCTTTTTATCGTTTCTACCTGATTTTTTTCAGAAGTGAAAATAAAACTATTGACTTTTCACAAAAAATATGCTATACTATTTTTTGTTTGAGTGAAATAAAAGACGATATCATAAAAAGAATATGACGTGCAAAATCGTCAGAGGTATCGCCTTAAAAAAGCCGTATCTTCTACGGCAGAATGGAGTCGATTATGAAAAAAATCTTAAAACGCACCTTGCCGGCACTTTTAGCCGGTGCTTTGTGTGCAAATTGTCTGGCAATTGAAAATATCTTTGTCTCTGCCGACGACACACACTATGAATTGGAATCCGGTACCGTAAAAGAGGGAGAAATCCGGGAAGACAGCGGTGCATCCGACGGCGGTTATGTTTTCTTCAGCAGTGCCGGACAGACTGCAACAGTTACCGTTCCTGTAGAAACCACCGGAATGTATGACATCTATCTTGGATATTCCGCACCTTACGGCACAAAGACAGAATATCTCACCGTAAACGGCGAAAATCAGGGCAGCATTTCCTGTACCGCCACAGACGAGGGAACATGGACAGAAATCAAAGCCGGTTCTGCAAAGCTGACTGCCGGAGACAACACTGTCGGCATTGAGTGTTCCTGGGGCTGGGTCAACGTGGACTATATCCGTATCGAGACCACAGTGATACCGGAAGTCACTGCAAGTGACACAAGCTGCTGCGATACTGAGGCAACAGCTTCCACCCAGAAACTGATGAAATATTTAAGTTCTGTTTACGGCAAAAACGTCCTCTCCGGACAGCAGGAGTACTATGGCGTTTCCCGTGACGATGAGTTTGATTACATTGAAGAGGTTACCGGAGAGTTGCCGGTCATCAAGGGCTTTGACTTTGGTGACACTTGCCCCCTGTATGCATGGGAAGACGGCACAACCGGCAGAATTATCAGTTGGGTACAGGATGACGGCGGTATTGCCACTGCAAGCTGGCACATTAACGTACCGGTTTCTATGAGTGATTACACCGAGGGTGGCACGCTTTCCTGGGACAAGACCACCTATACCGAGGAAACAGACTTTGTCACCGCAAACTGCATGATTGACGGCACAAAAGAGCACGAGTATTTCCTCCGTGCAGTAGACAATCTGGCAACCGAACTGAAAAAGCTTGCAGATGCAGATGTTCCGCTTTTGTTCCGTCCGTTCCACGAAGCAGAGGGCAGAGGTGGTGCAGACGGCAGCGGTGCATGGTTCTGGTGGGCAAAAGAGGGTTCTGAGACCTATGTAGAACTGTATCAATACCTCTACGAACTTCTGACAGAAGAATACGGTCTGCACAATCTGATCTGGGAATTCAACAGCTATACCTACTCTGACGATTCCACCCTGTTCTATCCCGGCAGAGATTATGTAGACATCATCGGCTATGACAAATACAACGCAACCACAGTCCCCAACACCAGTGCAATTTCCTCCACATTCTACAGCCTGATCAGCATGTATGACAACACAAAAATGATTGCAATGATGGAGAACGACACCATTCCCTCTGTTTCAAATATGGAAGAAGAGGGGGCATACTGGCTGTACTTTATGCCTTGGTATGGAGAGCATCTGATGGACGAATCCAAGAACACCAAGGAAAGTCTGAAAGAAATTTATCAGAGCGATCTGGTAATTACCCTGAGCGAATTCAAAGAAGCATACGCTGCTTTTGAGCCCTCCGGTACAACTTCGACCTGGGCAACCACTACGAAAGATCCCAACAGAACCACAACCACAAAGGCAACCACCACCACAAAAGATCCTACCACCATGGAGGGCACTGCTGCAACCCTGAAAAAGGGAACGAACGGTTGGACAATCAACTTTGGCGACAACGCCATTGGTGACAGTGTCACCCTTTATCTGAACGCAGACAGCAGCGTTTCCTATGCAAACGGTTGTGTCGGCATTTCTGTGGAAGCAGACGACACAAGCTATTGGGTATCTTACAAGTGGGAAATCTCCGGTTCCGGCGATGTAACCGCACTGGTGGATTTGTCCACGCCCTTTAATGTGACCATCGGCAACGAAGAGGTCACAGACGAAAGCACCATCGCAGAAGTCGTTGCAATGGCACAAACCCTCTCCTCTGCTGAGGTACAGGTATGGTGGGCAAACGATGGCAACGGCGACTCTGTTGCCACCTCAAAGGTAACTCTTGTGGGGGCAACCATTCCTGACGGAGGAAGCGAAACCATAGCAACCACAACCACAACAGAAGAGACCACAGAAGCACAGGTTGAAGAGACCACAACCACTACAGCAGCAACAGAAGAAACCACAATTGCAACAGAGCAGACCACCACAAATGCCGGAGAGGAAACCACCACAACCGCCAAAGAAGAAACCTCCGCTTCTCCGGAAG
The DNA here is from genome assembly GCA_964465095.1 of uncultured Ruminococcus sp. GTDB lineage: Bacteria > Bacillota > Clostridia > Oscillospirales > Ruminococcaceae > Ruminococcus_C. The sequence continues at coordinate 377 of CAYXKI010000198.1, read as the reverse complement.
AGACCACAACCACCGCAGCAGCGGTTTCCGGCGCAGTCATTTATGGTGACATCAATCTGGACGGCAGTGTAGACATTACCGACGCAGTTCTATTGAACAAAGTTGCTGCCGGTATGGTTTCTCTGAATGAGCAAGCAATTCAGAACAGCGATTGCAACGGCGACGGCAATCACGACCAATCTGATGTCATTGTCCTGATGAAGTTCTTGGTAAATCTGGTAAAGACACTTCCTTCTGCATAACAAAGATTTCCGCATTGTAATATTAAAAAAGGGCTGTTCCCGTGTAATTCGGGGACAGCCTTTTTGTGTGTATTTTAAGTTCGTTGAAAATGTTCCTCCTCAAGCCTCCCTCTTAGAGGGAGGTGGCACGGCGTA
>CAYXKI010000197.1:0-2800 GCA_964465095.1 uncultured Ruminococcus sp. | reverse complement strand
ACAATGAACACATTACAACTAGAATCCATCAACAAGCACTATGGCAAAAAGCACGCCTTGAAAAGCTTTTCTTTCTCGTTTACAAACGGCATCTATGGGCTGTTAGGTCCTAACGGTGCAGGAAAATCCACCTTAATGAATCTGATTACGGACAATCTGAAACCGGACAAGGACGGTGGACGGATTTTGTGGAACGGTGCAGAAACCAAAAAGCTTGGAAAAGACTATCGGAAGATTCTGGGCTTTATGCCACAGCAACAAGAACTTTACGGCAACATGACCGCATGGAGTTTTCTGGACTATATGGCAGCCCTGAAAGGCATTCCCAGAAAAACCGCAGGACAGGAAATCACCACCGCACTGGAAAAAGTGGAACTGACCGAGGTACAGGACAAAAAAATCGGCGGCTTTTCCGGCGGTATGAAACAGCGTGTGTTGATTGCAAGTGCTGTACTGGGAGACCCTAGTCTGATTATCATGGACGAACCCACCGCAGGGCTTGACCCCAAGCAGAGAGTGCTGATTCGTCGCTTTACACAGCAGCTTGCGGAAGACAAAATCATTCTCATTTCCACCCATATTGTATCGGACATTGAGAGTATTGCAAAGGAGATTCTTCTGATTCAGGACGGAACGCTTCTCACCCATGGCAGCGTATCTGACCTTGTAAAACGAGTAGAAACAGGAGAGCCTACCCTTGAAAATCTCTACATGCAGTATTATGGAGGACAGTAATGCGTATTTTCTTCTACGAATGCAAAAAGCTTTTCCGCTTTCGCATTTTCTTTCTGCTTCTCGCCTGTCTGCTTCTTGTCAACGGCTATCTCCATGTTTCCGGTACAAAAGACCGCTACTATTCCCCGGAAAGCTATCGAAGCTTTTTTGCAGAAACCGAGGATATGACCTTTGACGAAACTTATGACTATCTCAATACACTTCTGGAGGAACAAAGCGACGGGGACTATACCAAATATCCCATGTACCTGATCTATGATATGTTGGAAATCTCCGACGAACTCCGGGAATATCCCCAATATCTGGACAACATCGAAACACAGGCGGACAATATGGCTGCGGTGTCCATCTGGGGTGGGGCAGATACTTTTTCCTATCGGAACATTCAAAAGACTCCCTCCGCCTATGCAGCCATGGCAGGGACAACCCTTTCCCTTGCCCCCTCTCTGGGACTTGAGGACACTTTCACCGCCCCTATCACTGATGTGCTGGGGCTCTTTCTGGTGTTTCTTGTGGTCTGCGGTGTCATGCTCCGGGACAGAGGGCAAGGGGTGATGCCTCTCCTCTACGCTACCCCAAAGGGCAGACAGACCCTGATTGCCACAAAGCTTACGGTAGTTGCCATAAGTACCATACTTATCGCTCTCCTGTTTTTTGGAGAGAATCTGCTTCTTGGTGCAACGCTTTACGGACTTGGAGATCTCTCCCGTCCCATTCAGACGGTGTTCGGCTATTATACTTGTAATCTTCCGGTTTCAGTTCTGGAATATCTCTTTCTTTTCTTTGGCATGAAAGTGCTGTCTTATCTGCTTTTCGCAGGAATATTCAGCCTGATTTGTACCTGTTCCAAAAACAACCTTATGGTATATGGCATTGCCGGGGCATTTTGCGGTAGTTCATTTCTCCTCTATCATTTTATCCCGGAATATTCCGTGCTGAATCTCTTCCGGTTTCTAAGCCCTGTACAGCTTACCCAGGCAAGCGAAATCCTTGGCACATACCGGAATCTCAACATTTTCGGCTACCCTTTTTCCCATAAGGGTGCTGCACTGATACTCCTTGGAATTGTCTTGATCCTCTCCGCAGTGCTGACCATCAGCATCTTCGCCCACTCCAAAAATCTACAATACCACAACGTCAGCCTGCACGCTTTCAAGCAAAAAAAGCGACACAGCCATGGACGGTTTTATTATGTATGCTATCGCTCGCTGATTCTCCAAAAGGGGCTTGTTCTTGTTCTTGCAGTGCTGTTCGGGGCAGGGATGCTTGACGCTTCGTTCACCAGAAGCTATAACAATGACGACATTTACTACGAGAATTTCACCACACAGCTAGAGGGTGCAATCACACCGGAAACTGACGCATTCCTTGCAGAAAAAGAGGCACACTATGCAGAAACACAGCAACAGATCGACGAGTTGGAAGCCTCTGAACAGGTCAATTTTCTTGAACTGAACCGCCTTTACAGCGAGATGAATGACCAGGCTGCCTTTGAACGGTTGAAAGCAAGAATTGACGCAATCCGTGAAGGAAACCCTACCGGGGAACTCTTCTATGATACCGGGTATGAACGGCTGTTTGCCATTGACGGAAATCAGGAAACCACGGTGCAGATTCTGTTGGAACTTCTGTTTCTTGTTCTGCTTCTGTCCCCCTTTGCAGCCTCCGACAGAAAAAGCAACCGGACGACGATTCTCTTCGCCACAAAATGTGGCAAAAAGGGCTATTGGAAAGACCTGATTCTGTACAGTGCACTGTGTGGCGTTCTGGTCAGTCTCTTGTTTACACTGCCTTACACCGGGAACATCCTGAAAAGCTATGGAACCACGGGGCTTTCTGCACCGATACAAAGCATTGCAGCCTTTACAACGCTAAATATTCCCCTTACTCTAGGAGGCATGATCGCCCTTACAACAACCGCAAAAACACTCCTCACAACTGCCTCCGCCGTACTCATCAGCGGCGTTTCCGCCCTCTGCCGCAACCCCATGACAGCCTACCTTGCAAACATCGGACTATTCGTCCTGCCACCGGTGCTTGTTTTGATTGTGGGGTAGCTAGGGAT
>CAYXKI010000196.1:0-2827 GCA_964465095.1 uncultured Ruminococcus sp. | reverse complement strand
GTATCGACTGAGGAACCCCTCCCTCCGTCACGGCGTTCGCCGTGCCACCTCCCTCTAAGAGGGAAACTTTTTGTGAAACTGTTTCACGTGAAACAATCCCCTTGTGGAACACTCCTCCAGAAATGTTTCACGTGAAACATCAAGCGCTCTCTTTCGGAAAATTCCCGGTGTTGTATACCGGAATGCTGGGAACGATGTAGAACATCCGCTTTCCCTGACAAACCAAAAAGCAATTGTCCAGAATTTCTACATAACACTCATCCAGATTGAGAATTGTCGGAGGGATCTGCTCCGGGAGTTCTTCAACCTCGGAATCTTCTCCCTCTGCACGTTCCGGTATAGGCTCTTCTACGGTGCGGAGAATCAAGGTGTTGTCAGCACAGCAAGCTGTGTATTTCTGCTGCTCCATCTCCCCTACTACATCCAGAATCATCCGCCGCTGTTTTCTCGGATTGTACCATAGCATGAAAATTGCCGCAAGACACACCATCAGAAGCACATAGGTCAAAGTGTTGGTGGGGTCGGATACTGCCGCAGCAACCATAGAAGCTGCCAGAATCGCAAAGATTCCCATCATGATATAATTTCTCGGCATAACGTACTTTTTCTGATACGCACGAAATCCCTCACGATAGAGTTCCTTGGAAATGGAATAAGGGGCAGTTTCCGGAAAGGGCGAAAGAGTATCTTTTTTCTTCATAAAGTCAAAACTCCTCATACCTCAAACATCTAAATTGGAAACGTACTTCGCGTTTTTCTCGATAAATTCTTTTCTCGGTGCAACTTTGTCTCCCATAAGCACGGTGAAGATCTCGTCTGCCCGTTCTGCATCCTCCAGTTCTACCCGGATCATGGATCGGGTTTCCGGATTCATGGTGGTTTCCCAAAGCTGCTGAGAACTCATCTCACCAAGACCTTTGTATCGCTGTACGCCGACTTTTGCCGTGCTTCCGTCTGCATCTGCATACTCTGCAATGAATTTGTCCCGTTCTTCCTCGGTAAAGGCGTATTTGTACTTTTTCCCCTTTGCCACCTTGAAAAGTGGCGGCTGGGCAAGATAAACGTTGCCGTTGGTAATCAGGGGACGCATAAACCGGAAGAAGAATGTCAAAAGCAAGGTCTGGATGTGAGAACCGTCGACATCGGCATCCGCCATAATGATGACTTTGCCATACCGTAGCTTTGTAATATCAAAATCCTCGCCAATGGAAGTTCCAAGGGCTGTGACCACCGGCATCAGCTTTTCGTTGCCGTAAACCCGGTCGATTCTCGCCTTTTCTACGTTGAGCATTTTTCCCCAAAGTGGGAGAATTGCTTGATATTTCCGGTCTCTGCCCTCTTTTGCAGAACCGCCTGCGGAATCTCCCTCGACGATGTACAACTCTGTGCCCTCTGTGGACTTTTCCTGACAGTCTGCAAGCTTTCCGGGGAGAGATGCACTCTCCATGGCAGACTTCCGCCGTGCGGTTTCTCTTGCCTTTTTGGCAGCTTCTCTGGCAGTCTGTGCCGACAAACTCTTGTCAAATACCGCTCTTGCAACGGTGGGATTTTCCTCGAAATAGGTCATCAACTTGTCAAAGACCATTTTCTCTACAAAAGGACGCACCGCAGGATTTCCAAGACGACCCTTTGTCTGTCCCTCAAACTCGCATTCTGTCAACTTAACAGAGACAATTGCCGTCAGACCCTCCCGGACATCTTCTCCAAGAAGTCTTGTGCCATCCTTTAAAAGCCCGAATTTCTTGCCATATTCGTTGATTACCTTTGTCAGGGCGTTTTTAAAGCCCGTCTCATGGGTACCGCCATCTGCGGTGTGAATGTTGTTGGCAAAGGAGAGAATCATCTCATTGTAACTATCATTATATTGCAGGGCGATTTCCGCAAAGGAATCCCCCTCCATGCCGGAAACATAGATAACATCCTCCGACAAGGACTCTAACCCACGCTTTTTGTGGAGATATTCTACAAACTGACGGATACCGCCCTCATAGTGGAGAACTTCTGTCCGTTCTGTCTCCGGGGTACGCTTATCGGAAAAGACAATGCGGATTCCAGCATTGAGAAATGCTTGTTCCCGAAGTCGCTTTAACAGCACCTCGAAATCGTACTCTGTGGTCTCCTCGAAAATCTCCGGATCTGCCTTGAATTCTACGGTTGTACCGGTTTCTACGGTCTCCCCGATAATCTCAATGGGCTTGTCATAATCTCCTCGGTGGAACTCCTGAAAATGCACGTGACTTCCGTCTTTTACGGTCAGTTTCAGCCACTGGGAAAGGGCGTTTACAACCGACGCACCAACGCCGTGCAAACCACCGGAAACCTTATATCCCCCACCGCCGAATTTACCGCCGGCATGGAGAATGGTGTATACAACTGTCGCCGCAGAAATGCCCTCTTTGGGGTGAATTCCCACCGGGATACCACGACCGTTGTCGGTGACACGAATTACATTATCCGGCAGAATATCTACCGTAATTTCTGTACAAAAGCCTGCCAACGCCTCATCAATGGCATTGTCTACAATTTCATATACCAGATGGTGTAGTCCTTTTGGACCAGTAGATCCGATATACATACCCGGGCGCTTCCGGACAGCTTCTAAGCCCTCCAACACCTGAATCTGATTTTCATCATAATTCTGTGCCCCGGATTTTATCTCCTCTGACATTACGTTTTTACCTCCTCGTTTTTTGAAAGTGTATAAAAAATATCAAAAAAAGCCCAAGCCATAAGATTTTTTGGTGCAGCAATTTTGTAAAAAATGCTGCTAGGGGTCGGGCAACACCACACAAGGATTGTGCGTCAGATGCGCAGTCAGATTTTTTGT
>CAYXKI010000195.1:0-2833 GCA_964465095.1 uncultured Ruminococcus sp. | reverse complement strand
AAAAAAGGGAGACTTTTCAATCATGCTTAACGCAATCACAAACACACTTTCTACAGCAAGTTCTGACTTGTCTGCATTACTTTCCGCAACAGGAACAAGCGCAACCATAGAGGATATGCTGTTTGCACTTCTGCTTGGAGTGCTGATGGGCTTCCTCATTAGTCTGGTCTATATCTTTACCCACAAAAAAGCCGGATACACACAGAGTTATGTGTTGACACTTCTGATGTTACCGCCGATTGTTGCAATCGTTCTGGTGATGATTAACTCTATGGCAAGTGCATTGAGCCTTGCTGGTGTATTTACCCTTTGCCGGTATCGTACTGTGCCGGGAGATCCTAAAGATATTACGTATGTATTCTTTGCAATGGCAACCGGCGTAATTTGTGGTATCAATGGTGGGGGACATATCTGGTTTATCTTTGTGTTCTTTGCTGTAATTGCCGCAGTTCTGATTCTGGTAGAGATTTTCCGCTATGGCGTGTGCAAGACAAGTAGCATGACACTGAAGATTACCATTCCGGAGAATCTGAATTATATCGGGCTGTTTGATGAACTTCTGGACAAGAACACAACAAAGTGGCACCTGAGAAGAGTCAAGACCACAAACTTTGGTTCGCTTTTTGAACTGGTGTACAGCATTGAGTTGAAAAACGAGGTAGATCAGAAGCAGTTTATTGACGATTTGCGAAAGTTAAACGGCAACCTGACTGTTATCCTCACTCTTTGCCGATATGAGGATCAGATTTACGAAAAGTAAGTCAATAAGTATTTCCCATTCCTTTTATATCATTTTTTACAGAAAAACCGTAGGAATTCCTACGGTTTTCTTTTATAATCAAGAAAATGCAAACTTAGTTATATAACTCGCTTGACAATTTATGATTTTGTGCTATAATATAATTAAACGAACAGAAAAAGGAGGTGCGTGTGATGAAGAAGAGTACATATAGCTTGATTCTCATGGATCGGGTTGTGGAAGAGATTGATCAGAGGGCGGCGATGCAAGGAACAAGCCGATCGAATCTCATCAATCAGATTCTGGCGGAATATGTTTCCTGTACCACCCCGGAACAGCAGATGCAGCGGTTTTTCTCCTGTCTTTCCGGACAGATGAATTCGGCACTGCGGATTCAGCAACAAGGTTCTGAGTCGATGTTGTCCATTCTGGGATCGGTGCAATACAAATATCGCCCTACAATTCGTTATCGGGTGGAGTTGTATCGGGAAATGCAACAGGAGGAAATCGGACAACTTAAAATTACCTGTCGTACCCAGAATCAGGATTTTTTAAGTGCCATGCAGTTCTTTTTCCGGTTCTGGGTTTCTCTGGAACAGAAATATCACAAAGACGGTGCATGTGCCAAGGGTTTGTATGAAATTGAACCGGCGAGAATGCGTGTTGCACTTTTGCGACAAGGGACAGACGGCGAGGAGAAACTTGGCACCATCGCAGGACATCGCATTGCCGTATTTCATCATTTGTTGCAGTCGTATTTTCTGGGATTACAGCAAGGCGTTCCGTCGGAGCTGTTGCGATATACGCTGGAACAGAGATATCAGGAGGCGGAACAATAGTGACATCTGTATGATGTTGTGGAAGTATGTATAAGGTTCTGAAGGGGGATAAAATTATGAATGCACAGAAATTAACACAGAAATCCATAGAAGCGATTCAGGCTGCCAATGGATATGCAGTGGAAAATCAAAATCAGCAAATCGAACAGGTGCATTTGCTTTCTGCACTGTTGGAACAAGAGGGCGGATTGATTTCTCAGTTGTTTTCCAAAATGGGTGTCAATGTAGAATCGGTACAGGCACAACTGAAATCTGCCATTGACCGCCTCCCCTCTGTAACAGGAAGCGGTAGAAAAGCCGACGAGGTTTATATTTCTCAAGAGGTAGATCGTGCACTGCGAGAGGCAGAAAAAGAAGCAGAACGGATGAAAGATGAATACGTCTCTGTGGAACATCTGATGCTTGGACTGTTTGACGCAATGGGAAAGACACTTCAGGAAGTCTTGAAACCATTCTCCATCACCAAGGATGCATTTTTACAGGCATTGATGCAGGTGCGTGGCAATCAGCGTGTGACGGATCAGAATCCGGAAGAAACCTATGATGTGCTTTCCAAGTATGGGCAAGATCTGGTGGAACGTGCTAAAGAAGGCAAACTGGATCCGGTTATTGGACGAGATACAGAGATTCGCAATGTGATCCGGATTCTCTCCAGAAAGACCAAGAACAATCCGGTATTGATTGGCGAACCTGGTGTAGGTAAAACTGCCATTGCAGAGGGCTTGGCACAGCGGATTGTAAGCGGTGATGTGCCGGATAATCTGAAAGACCGGAAAATTTTTTCTCTGGATCTTGGTGCATTGATTGCCGGTGCAAAATATCGTGGAGAATTTGAAGAACGTCTGAAAGCAGTTCTTAACGAAGTGAAGAAAAGCGAGGGTGGCATTATCCTCTTTATTGATGAGTTGCATACCATTGTCGGTGCCGGAAAAACAGATGGTGCAATGGATGCAGGAAATTTGCTGAAACCGATGCTGGCAAGAGGAGAACTGCACTGTATTGGTGCAACCACATTGAACGAATATCGCCAATATATCGAGAAAGATGCTGCATTAGAGCGTCGTTTCCAACCGGTTATGGTGGCAGAACCAACCGTAGAGGATACGATTTCGATTCTTCGTGGATTAAAGGAACGCTATGAGGTTTTCCACGGGGTAAAGATTCACGATCAGGCATTGATTGCAGCCGCCACCCTTTCGGATCGGTATATTACCGACCGGTTCTTGCCGGACAAAGCCATTGATCTGATTGATGA
>CAYXKI010000194.1:0-2835 GCA_964465095.1 uncultured Ruminococcus sp. | reverse complement strand
GCTCTTTTCTTGTGAGAGCTTCGCCTCTGTGTATCGCAGTAGAGCGACTTAGAACAAGTTCTTACTTCTGTACCAGTGCCAGAGTATCTCTTGCAATCAGGAGTTCCTCATTGGTAGGAACAACCCAGACCTGTACCTTGGAATCCTCTGTGGAAATCTTCCGCAACTGACCCTTGAAGTCGTTTGCAGCCTTATCCAGCTTAATGCCCAGATATTCCATGTTCTCACAGACTTCTGCACGGCAATTGGGCGCATTTTCGCCAATACCGCCGGTAAAGATCACCGCATCCAATCCGTTCATTGCAGCAGCATATGCGCCGATGTCCTTCTTGATGTCATAAACCAGCATATCCTTTGCAAGGGTTGCACGAGGATCGCCGGATTCTGCGGCAGCGGTAATATCGCGGAAGTCAGAGGACTTACCGGACACACCAAGGAGACCGGACTTCTTGTTCATGTAAGAATCCATCTCGCCGGTGTTGAACTCGTGCTTGTTGGCAACATAAGTTACCGCAGAGGGGTCGATTGCACCGCAACGTGTGCCCATCAGAACGCCATCCAGAGGGGTAAAGCCCATGGTGGTGTCTACAGACTGACCGTTCTGTACTGCGGTAATGGAAGAACCATTGCCCAGGTGACAGGAAACAATCTTCAGGTCTTTCAGATCCTTGCCCAGCACTTCTGCCAATTTTGCAGTAACAAAGCGATGGGAAGTTCCGTGGAAGCCGTACTTCCGGACGTGATATTCGCTGTAATCCTCGTAAGGCAGACCATACATGTATGCCTTCTTCGGAATGGTCTGGTGGAATGCGGTGTCAAACACAACAACCTGGGGAACATCCGGCAGAATCTTTCTGCAAGCACGCAGTGCCAGTGCATGAGCGTGATTGTGTACCGGAGCGAGTTCTCTCAGTGCGTCGATCTTTTCGATGATTTCATCGGTTACCAGTGTTGTGGTAGAGAATTCTTCCCCACCATGTACAATCCGGTGACCCACTGCGGAAACTTCGTCCATGCTGGAAATTACAGCAGCCTCGCCGGTAGTCAGTGCCTTTACCAGACGCTCAAATGCCTCGGTATGGGTCGGGAATGCACAATCTTCCTCAACGGTTTTCCCGGAGGCAGTCTTGTGGCTCAGATGACCGTCGATCCCGATACGATCACAGTTTCCCTTTGCGATAACAGACTCATCTGTCATATCAATCAACTGATATTTCAGAGAAGAACTGCCTGCATTGACAACAAGAATAATCATAAATCTTCGTTCTCCTTTGTTTCTCTTTTGTGGGCAGAGGCAGTTCGTCCCCTGTCCATCCATATACTATTATAAACTTTTTTGCAGAAATTGCAAGAGGTTTCTCGAAATTTGCGCTTTGCGACTGTAAATTTTTTCATTCCGGAGGTGTATTATGAAAATCAGTGGAATTATCTGTGAATACAATCCCCTGCACAATGGGCATCTTTATCACCTGGAACAAGTGCGTCAGGCAGGTGCAGATGGCATTGTTGCGGTAATGAGCGGTAACTTTGTGCAGCGTGGAGATGCAGCTATCCTGGACAAGTTCACCCGTGCAAGGCTTGCCATTCAGGCAGGGGTCGATCTGGTCATTGAACTCCCGGTTCCCTATGCCTTAGCGCCGGCGGAAAATTTCGCCATGGGTGGGGTGGCACTTTTGACTGCCCTTGGCAATGTGCAGGAGTTGTCCTTTGGCAGTGAGTGCGGGGACATTACCCTTTTATCCCAGGCGGCAGATGCTTGTCAGGTCTGCAAGACGGACTATGCGGATGTCATGGAGGATTTTCTCCGCAGTGGCTATTCTTATCCGGAGGTACTCTCTCAGATGGTCGCACAAATTTACGGAAAAGAAACTGCCGATGTACTGCGACAGCCCAACAACACCTTGGCGATTGCCTATTTAAACGCCATTGCAGAACTGAGAAGTCCTTTGCAGCCTATGACCATCCAGCGAAGAGGGGCAGCCCACAACAGCACCCAACCCGGTACAGACGGGACGGCAAGTGCCACATATATCCGTCAGTTTTTCGCTGAAGGGGGAGATTGCCGCCGGATGATGCCCTCTTATGCATGGCACGCACTTCATGAGGCAGAACAGAACGGGCACGTTGGTTCTATGGAACATCTGGAGCGACTGATTTTGTACAAACTCCGCACCACGGATGTGGACGAGTTAAGACAATTTGCGGAGGTAGGACAAGGGTTGGAACATCGGCTGTACAAGGCAAAACGTTGTGCCTCGCTGACGGAACTCTTGCAAACCATTCAGACAAAGCGATATCCCATGGCAAGATTGCGACGGATTCTCCTCCATATGCTTCTGGACATCCGCACCGAGGACATTCAGCAATATCCCTCTTATGGGCGGATTCTGGCATTTAACGATGTGGGACGGGAGATTCTCCGGGATTCCAAGAACAAGCGACTGCTTCCTTTTTCCCATTCGCTGGCAGAGCTTGCACGCACCAGCCGAAGTGCCGGACGCTGCGCAGCACTGGAGTCCCAGTCTACGGATATTTACCAACTGTCCCGTAGCGTCATCGGAAAAGGAGAATCGGACTTCCGACGCAAAATCACCATCAGCCGAAAAAATCCCCTGCAACCGGGAAATCATGAGCGGTAAGGGAAAAGCTATTCGTTTGTTTTCACAGACATAAAAGCTTTTTGGTGCAGCAATTTCTCGAAAATGCTGCCGAGGTCAAGGGCGAGGAGCCCTTGTCGCTGTCCGCAGACAGCGAAATACTCTGCGCACTACTTATGCGCACGGAGAAGAGGGTGAGAAAAGCGACAGCTTTTCGAGGGAGAACGAACAAGACCGT
>CAYXKI010000193.1:0-2852 GCA_964465095.1 uncultured Ruminococcus sp. | reverse complement strand
CGGTACACAAAAGTCAGGGCAGCGAGTTTCAGGTGGTGGTTATGCCACTGGTAGGCGGCTTTCCCAAACTATGCTATCGCAATCTTTTGTACACTGCCGTAACAAGAGCGAGAAAGCTTCTCGTAATGGTCGGCTCACAAAAAGTGATTTATCAAATGGTAGACAACAACCGTCGAACAAGACGTTATACCTTTCTTATAGACATGTTAAAAATAGCGGAGGAGAGAAACAAATGAGCAAAACAGACATCGGAATTGATCTTGGCACAGCGAACACGGTAATCACCATTGGAAAAAAAGGCGTCGTCCTGAGCGAACCCTCTGCCATTGCCTATCATACCGGAACAAAGGAAGTATTGGCAGTGGGAAAACGTGCCTATCAGATGATCGGAAAGACCCCGGAGTATATTCAGGTAGTACGTCCCCTTTCCGGCGGTGTGATTTCTGACGACAGAATGACCCAGTACATGATCCGGGAATTTATCCTACAAGTCAGCGGTCACCGCCTTACGAAACCGAGAATTATTATCTGTGTCCCCTCTTTTATCACAGATGTAGAAAAGCGTGCTGTGGTAGAGGCTGCCATGAGTGCAGGGTCTCGAAAGGCATACCTCATTGACGAGCCCATTGCTGCCCTTATTGGTGCAGGGGTGAATATCGGAAAAGCACGAGGCAATATGGTAGTAGATATCGGTGGCGGAACAACAGATGTTGCCATTGTTTCTATGAACGGTATTGTCACCTCCCACTCTGTACGGGCAGCCGGAAACACCCTAGATCAGGCGATTATCCGCTATATGCAAACCAAGTACAAACTACTCATTGGAGAGCGGACAGCGGAACGGATTAAAATCGAGATGACAAACCTCTATGACCCAAGGGCAGATGTTACTGCATGGGTCAAGGGAAGAAACCTTGTCAGCGGTTTGCCGGAAATGCGAGAAGTCAGTGAGTTGGAGATTTTCGAGGCAGTGGAAGATGTGATTGCAGACATCATTGAGGCAATCAAAACCGTCCTGGAAGAGACTCCACCGGAACTTGTAGGAGATATTTATGAAAACGGCGTGCTGATGGCAGGAGGCGGTGCAATGCTTGGAGGGCTGCGGAAATTGGTAGAACGCACCTTGCAAGTCAAATGTGTTGTTGCCAAAGATGCCATTCACTGTGTTGCCAAGGGAACGGCAATTGCGTTCCGGAAGATGGACACGCTGTTGGATGGATTTGAAAATATCGCTGTATATCAATTTAAATAAAGATGAAAGGAGGAAACCATGGCAATTAAACATGTAAAACGCTTAGAGAAAGCGTTGATCGGAATCGGGATTGTGCTTTTTGTGGTCATTGTGGTAATTCTGATTGTGGTAAGTCGTGCAGACAAAGTTTCTGCACCGGAGGAAATCCCCATTCTCACCACAACCACAACGACAACCACTACGACCACTACCACAACCACCACCACAACGGTGACCTATGACTATGAGATGCAGATTGACATGGAAAAAGTGGCAGAACATCACGCTGCCAATGAAGATGTGGTAGGTTGGATCTATGTCAACGATACCCCCATTGACTACCCCATTGTACAAAGCGATGACAACGCCTATTACTTAGAGAAAGACTGGCAGGGAAATTACAGCTATTCCGGCAGTATTTTCGAGGACTATCGTGGGACAATCAATGAGACGGAGAACACCCTTTTGTATGGGCACAACATGGGCAACGGCACCATGTTCCACTCTGTGAAAAGCTTTAAGGACGAGTCCTGGGGCAATTCTCACCTCTATTTTGAAGTGGCAACCTTAGAGAAACGCTATCTCTATCGCATTGTGGCGTGCTCTGTTCTGAATGGTGAGGACGGTACTGCCTTTGACTATTGGAACAGAATTTCCCTGAACAAAGACGAGTTCCAGCAATACATTGAGGAGATTCGTTCCACCGCCCTTGTCTGGTATGCACCGGACGACGATCTCCCGGAATATGGGGACAAGATGATTGCTCTCCAGACCTGTAACTCCGGCGCAGACGATGGCATTCGATGTGTTCTGTTTGGACAGTGTCTGGGTGAGTACTAAATCCAAAGTAACAACACTTGCAAAAAAGCCTTCCCTTTTGTTGGGAAGGCTTTTGTTATTCTGTATAAGAGGGGCAAAAGGAATGCATGGGACATTCTTTGCATTTAGGACTTCTGGCACGACAAGTATCTCTTCCAAACCAGACAATCCGGTGACAAAAGTCCGAGGAACGTTCCGGGGGAATCAAAGGGCGCAAATCTCGTTCTACCTGTACCGGATCTTTGGAATCCGTAAGCCCAAGTTTCCCGGTAATCCGGATAAAATGGGTATCTGCCACAATTGCCGGCTTTCCATAGACATCCCCCAGAATCAGGTTGGCAGTCTTTCGCCCTACCCCGGAGAGTTTCAGAAGTTCCTCCATAGTGTCCGGCACAACGCCCTTGTGCCATTCTAAGAGCTGTTTTGCCATCTCCTTGATATTCTTGGCTTTCATGCGATAAAAGCCACAGGGGTGCACCAGTGCCTCTAATTGGGCAAGATCTGCTTCTGCAAAGGCTTCTAAAGTGGGATATGCTGCAAACAACCCCGGCGTGACCTGATTGACTCTTGCATCGGTACACTGTGCAGACAATCGCACCGCAATCAGAAGTTCATAGGGCTTTTCATAGTGCAGTGCACAAGTTGCCTCCGGGTAGACCTGTTCCAAGGTTTCACAGGCAAGCAATGCTCGTTCTTTTTTTGTCATGCCATCGCCCTACTTTTCCACAACTTTTTCCCCGTCAATCAATACAAGCCACGGGTCACACATCAGATCCAACGGGTCCCCATGATAGAGCTGTAT
>CAYXKI010000192.1:0-2884 GCA_964465095.1 uncultured Ruminococcus sp. | reverse complement strand
AGCACAAGCTGACAAAAAATCTGACTGCGCATCTGACGCACAATCCTTGCGTGGTGTTGCCCGACCCCTAGCAGCATTTTCGAGAAATTGCTGCATCAAAAAGCTTCTATGCCTGTGGAAACTTACTTTAATTTTGTGTCTTTTCTTCACTGAGTTTTTCTAATTCTTCTGGGGTGAAACAATATTTTTTATGGCAGAAATGGCAATCCACTTCAATGGGTTTCCCCTCCCGGATCAGATCCTCCAATTCCTGTTTTCCAAGGGCGGTCAGCACCCGTTCTGTCCGTTGACGGCTACAATCGCATTGATAGTCCACTTTTGCCTCATCCAAGAGATTGGGTTCCAATCCATCCAGCAATCGCAAAGCAATCTGTTCCGTTGTCATGCCCTGTTCCATCATCACCGTTACCGGGGGCAAGGTTTTCAGATTTGCCTCAATGGTATCAATACAAGCATCGCTTGCAAAAGGCAACAGTTGAATCAGAAAGCCTCCTGCAACTTTCACCGTCAGATCCGGATTCACAAGGACACCAAGTCCACAAACCGTAGGGGTCTGTTCACTGGTTGCAAAATATTGTACCACATCTTCTGCAATCTCTCCGGTAACCAGAGGAACAACTCCCACATAGGGTTCTTTCAAGCCAAGATCCTTTACAACAGAAAGTGTCCCATCTGTTCCCACTGCGCCGCCTACATCCAACTTTCCTTTGCTGTTCAGGGGGAGTTCTACAATCGGGTGTTCCACATCTGCTTTCACATTTCCGTGGCTATCTGCCACCGCAGTCAACTGTCCTGTAGGACCGCCACCTTTTACCCGAAGGGTAACGCTGTCCTGTTCTGATTTCAGATTATACCCCATCATACTTGCAGCAATGGCAAGTCGTCCCAAAGCTGCGGTGACAACTGCCGAAGTCTTATGAATCTGTTCAATCTCTGCAACAAGGTCCGTAGCATCCACCGCAAGGGCAACCACAGAAGCATCTTTTGCAATGACACGTTTTAATTCTCCCATTTTCTCAATCCTTTCTCGCAACAACCACCATACGCTGACTCTCCGGCGTAAGAGGGATTTCTGTATCGGCGTGATAAATTCCAATCACCGAAAAGCCTAGGCGTTCCAGTGCTTCCTGTACCTGTTCCGGGGCATATGCACGCTCTGTAATCTGTTCCTCCTGCCGTCGATAGCGTCCATCCTGACACAGTTGAAACAACTGCAACGTGATTTCCACCGTGCATCCATCGGGCTGTAAGGCGTTCTCCCAGACGCAATAAACCTCTTCTGTTTCATAGAGGTAAATCTGATTCCCAAGGAGTTCCCGGTGCTTATACAGCGTGTTCATATCAAAGAGAAACAGCCCACCGGGTTCGGTTGCCTCTGCCACACGGCGGAACACCTCTGTCACTGCCGAAAAGTCCGGCAAATGATTTAAGCTGTCAAGGGTACAAAGAGTCACATCCACTGTTCCGTAAAGTTCCAGATTCCGCATATCCTGTTGCACATATTGAATGTCCAGTCCCTGTGCAAACTTTTTCTCCATCGCCTGAGACAGCATACCTGCGGAATAGTCCACGCCAATCATATCATAGCCACGTTTTGCCATCTCTTCCGTCATAGTACCGGTACCGCAAGCCAGATCCAACATCACTTTTCCCCCGGAGCGAAGATGCTTCTGAATCAAGCGGTCAAAATATTCCGCACGCTCCGGATAGCTGACGTTTTCCGTCAGAGCGTCATAGTAAAAAGAAAAAGTTTCATAGCCTGTTTCCTGCATTTTTTCACCCTCAATCAAAACAGGGGAGCACTGCATTTGCCGTGTCCCCTGCGAAATCTCATATCAAGTCAAAATCTTAAAACTTGTTCTTAGAACTTGCTCTTACTTCTTTTTCCGGTTCGGGTTTCTCCGCTGCTGTCCGTCAAAGCTGCCATCCCCTGCCCCGGCATTGGGTGCATCCGGTTTGGAAACCTGTTCTCTCTGGGGTGCTTCGTTCTTTTGCAGCCGTACCGTCAGAAGCATACGAACAGTATCCTCACGAATGGAGTCAACCATAGCATCGAACATCTCAAAGCCCTCATAACGATACTCTACAACCGGATTCTGCTGTCCATAAGCACGCAGTCCGATGCCCTTCTTCAATTCGTTCATATCGTCAATGTGTGCCATCCACTTGGTATCTACAACCTTTAAAAGAACCACACGTTCCAGTTCACGGATAACATCCTCGCCGTATTCTTCTTCCTTGTCTGCATACAGGGACTTTGCCTTTTCGGTCAGTGCCTCTGCAATATCTCCTGTTGTCAGCCCTGCAAGGTCGGTTTCGTCATATTCCAGATCATCCTCTTCTGTAACCCAACCTAAGAAGTGATCCCGCAAGCCAACCAGATTCCACTGATTGTGATCGGTTTCCTCTTCGTTGATGTAGAGGTTTACGGTGCCGGAAATCAGTTCCTCAATCATCTTGAGAATGCTGTCGTGGATATCTTCCCCATTGAGTACCTGTGCACGCTGCTGGTAGATAATCTCACGCTGTGTATTCATAACATCGTCGTAATTGAGGACATTCTTACGAATGTTGAAGTTTCTGCCCTCTACCTTTCTCTGAGAGGACTCGATAATCTTTGTCAGTGCCTTACTCTCAATAGGCGTATCTTCGTCTACATTCAGAGTACGCATCATATTTTCCAGACGATCCCCGGCAAAAATACGCATCAGATCATCTTCTACAGACAGGAAGAAACGGCTCTCACCCTCGTCACCCTGACGACCGGAACGACCACGAAGCTGATTGTCAATACGTCTGGACTCGTGACGCTCTGTACCAAGAATGTACAAGCCTCCTGCTTCCTTGACGGCAACAGCCTTTTCCTTTACTTCCTCGCCAAACT
>CAYXKI010000191.1:0-2911 GCA_964465095.1 uncultured Ruminococcus sp. | reverse complement strand
GTTTCTTGACTTATCATATTATTTCTGTTGTTTTCATTATTTTTGTTTCTTATTTGTTTCTTATTTTCGATTATTTTTCGTACCTTTGCACCCAGTTTAGGACATAAAATCGAATAGCCATGGCAAGGAACAAGAAAACTACAAAGGCAAAGGAGCCAATCCGGCTTAGGATGAAAGACCTAAGCAACGGAAACAAAAGTTTGTACTTGGATATCTATAGGGATGGCAAACGTTCCTATGAATATCTGAAGATGTATATCGTCCCCGAAACGGATGAAAACTCTCGCAGGCAGAATCAAGCCACCTTGGTTGCTGCCAATAAAATCAAGGCCGACAGGATCATTGAACTGACAAATGGTGAGGCTGGCATCAAACAGGCAAAAGACGAGCCCAAGGTGCTTTTGCTTGATTGGATGAACACCTATATGGAAAACCAAAAGAAGCGTGGAAAGAAAGATTGGCGGCAAATCTTGGTGGCAATGAAGATTATCAGGGAATGGGTAGGCGAAAAGACAACTCTTGACCAAGTTGACCGAGCTTTCTGTCAAGGTTACATTGACTATCTTAGGACAGACTACCACCCAAGACATGTGGATCATCTTGCGGCAAATACTGCCCACAACTACTATCGGGCACTAAATGGCGCACTTAACGCTGCTGTTCGCGAGGACTTGATTAAAGTTAATCCATATACGAGAATAAGCAGTGCAGATAAAATCAAAAAGCCGGAAAGCAAGCGTGAGTATATGACAGTGGACGAGGTAAGGCAGCTCATTGCAACTCCTATGCAGAATGAGGCCGTGAAGGCTGCCTACTTGTTCTCCTGCTTCTGTGGATTGCGTATCAGTGATATTATTGCCTTGAAGTGGGAAAATGTGTATCAAGATGGAGCACAGACACGACTTGAGGTAGTAATGCAGAAGACCAAGGCACCAATCTATCTGCCTCTCTCTCCAGAGGCATTACGTTGGATGCCAGAGCGAGGAAACAAAAGTCCACAGGACAATGTGTTTGACCTTCCGTCTGCTGCCGCAGTAAATGTGCTTATCAAACCGTGGGCAAAGGCTGCGGGTATCAACAAGCATTTCACCTTCCATACGGCGAGGCATACCTTTGCCACCATGATGCTGACATTGGGAGCCGACCTCTACACGACAAGCAAACTGCTTGGGCATACCGATGTGCGCATGACGCAGGTGTATGCAAAGATTGTCAACCGGAAGAAGGACGAAGCGGTAAACCTTGTTAACGGACTCTTTGACTGAAATGAGTGTGTCCGTATTGTAAAGAACACATAATTCGTATAACTCAACTCTGGTTGCGCAAGTGGCCGGAGTTTTTTGTGTAACAAACAAACAACAAAAGAAAAATGAAGAAACAAGACCAAAGCGGTCATCTCTCTTTTTGGGGAGATGAGCAGCACGCATAAGCATGTGTGTTGCGATGAGGACATCTACGACGAACTTTTCATGCTATTGTCCTCAATGAAGAAACTCTATGTGGAGAAGGTAGTGAACGGCGGCATGAAACAAGCGCGTTTCATTGATTTGTTCTGTGACAGCCACTACTCCATCGGCTGTAAGCAAACCTGCTGCAACAATGCCCATCGTATGAATATGGGTATTGTGCGTAACCTGTACACGCAGGAGAAAGAGATGCTTGACAGGTATCTCTACAAGGATTCGTTCACAAAGGAAGACTTTCACGAACTTATCCATCATCACCTGACAACAAGTACAGAAAACCAATCCCATGCGGCGGCCTCTATGTCATTCGGAGGAAAGTTCACAGACCTGCAGTTGGATTGTCTGGCTAAGATTGCACAAGACAACCATCTGTTCAAGTTGTCAAACGAGACAGAAGCAAGAGCGGTCATGGATGATTTGCTCCACTGCAAGGCCGGATTCACAGTAGAAGTCAGAAACCTACGCAATGTAGCCGTGTTCTTTGACGAGCTGCTGACCAACAACCTCGTCTGTTACAACTGGCAGTCCGTGATTGAGAAAGGACGTTTCCTTATATCGCCAAAGAACAACAAGCGCGTTGCCGCATCGGATCTGTCGTCTGCATTGTACAAGGCGAGAATTTCATCAAGCGTTGCAAAACACAGCATACGGGACTGCATCAAACAGATGAAAAAAGGACATACAACTGACATGTAATCCAACATAAGAATGTAAAAAGGGTGATAGTTAGGGTGAGACTGCCTAACTATCACTCTGCTTTTTATTCAAACGCCCTTTCTTGCATGTAATTTTGCACTCCGAAAGCACAGTGCTGTCGGAGGGACGCCTCCTATGTCAAACGATAAAAAGCATATCATCATGCAGAACAGAACAACATTTATGGAAAGAATCAACGAGCGTGTATGTGCCGTTGAGGACATCTTGAAAAAGATGGAGCCCGTGGAGGATTTGCTTGAAAGGCTGTCAATGCTTGAAAACAACATCTACACGACAAAGAAGGTGCTGACCTTCAGTGAAGCCTGTGTCTATATGGGTGTATCGGAAAGTCTTCTATACAAGCTGACGGCGGCCCAGGAGGTACCGCACTATAAGCCGCGAGGCAAGATGCTCTACTTTAACAAGGAGGAACTTGACCAGTGGCTTCTACAAAACAATATCCCCACTATCGGTGCGGTAACGAAAGTGGAGACCGACGAGAGAGAAGACAAGAATGAAGTAAAACCCTATTTCGGACAGAAACGCTATGGAAGAAAAAACAAAGGCAACGCTTGACAAGCAGAACGGGAACGACAAGGATCGCATATCGCGCATCCTTAGCGAGTCACTCATCAAGGCGACTGACACCTATCAGACACCGCCACAGATAATATGGGTGGATAATTCCACTATCGCCACATTGGGCAACTTCAGTGCATCCACGGGCAAGGCAAAGGCGAAAAAGAACT
>CAYXKI010000190.1:0-2925 GCA_964465095.1 uncultured Ruminococcus sp. | reverse complement strand
TAGACAGGAACTGCTGGAAGCTATCATGAACGAGATTATGTTTACGCTGTAAAAGAGAGAATATCAAAGAAAAACTCAAAAATCAAGACTACCCAGCCAGAAGATTTTTTGGTGCAGCAATTTTGTAAAAAATGCTGCCGGGGTCAAGGGGCGAGCAGCCCCTTGTCGCTGTCCGCAGACAGCGAAACACTCTGCGCAATACTCCTGCGCGCGCGACTAATTCTGAGGCAGGATTCTGCCCGAAGAATTAGGAGTGCAACGCTCAGATTTGACCGTTGCTGAGCAGTGGGTGAGAAAAGCGCAAGCTTTTCGAGGGAGAGCGAACAAGACCGCTCTCCCTTTCTCCGGATCACCAAGTACCCTCAGCCTTGGAAACGTTCCGGTGGAACGTTTTCAACGAGTCAATATTTCAGCAAATCAATAACTGTACAATTTCTGAGATAGTGCTGAGATAAAACCGGAACAAAACCAAGGCAAAACCAAAACAATCACAAGTCGGTGTAGAATTGATTTTCATGCAACAAAGGAGTATCGGAGGACACGCTTTCCGGTACTCTTTTTCTTATAGAACTAGGACAGAAAGTCGATACGAAGTGTTTCGTTAGTTTGTCGTTGAAAACGTTCCACTGGAACGTTTTCAAGGCTCAGCCGTTCTTTGACACCCAGAAAGGGAGAGCGGTCTTGTTCGCTCTCCCTCGAAATCCTCTCGGATTTCTCACCCTCACCTCCGTGTGCAAAAGCATGCACGGAGAATTTCGCTGTCTGCGGACAGCGACAATGGGGCGTTGCCCCCTTGACCCCTAGCAGCATTTTTTAGAAAATTGCTGCATCAAAAAATCTTATGCCTGTGGAAACTTGTTTTCCACTGATTACTGTTTACGCTTTCCTGATACGATTGGAGGTATCATCTATGGCAAAACCCGAAAAAACAAACGCCATGCGGATTCTGGACAGGGCAAAAATTCCCTACCAACACCGCTTTTGGGAATCCGCCACCGGGGAACACACCGGGGTAGAACTTGCTCATGCGCTGGGGCAAAATCCCGACCAAGTTTTCAAAACCCTTGTCACTCTTGGAAAATCCGGAGAGCACTATGTCTTTCTTGTCCCTGTGGCAGAAACCTTAGATCTCAAAAAAGCTGCTGCTGCCGTGTCGGAAAAGGCGATCTCCATGTGCAAATCCAAAGAACTCCTCCCCTTAACCGGCTATATTCACGGAGGCTGTTCCCCCATTGGCATGAAAAAACAATTTCCCACCGTCATTCACACTTCCGCCCAAGCTTTTGACACCATTCTGTGCAGTGCCGGAAAAATCGGGCATCAACTGGAACTGTCCACAGACGACCTGAGACGAGTTGTGCCCTTTACCTTTGCAGACATCATCGTCTGAGTGCACACTGTCCTCCACACATACCACAACCGGCTGAGATTTCCAAACACGTTGCTGCCATAATAAGAAAGCACCACCCCCAGAAATCCAAGCTTTGGAATGCACACCAACACAAGAAAAATCCGCAGCACATATTCCACCAGATAATTCAGAGAGGAAAAGCCCTGTTTCCCCATGCCCTTGAGAATCGCCTCAAGGACAATCTCCAGATAAATAAAGGGCACCACCGGTGCAAACAGTCGCAACAAAAAGCCCGATTGCACCCCGCCACCCATCCACTGCCCGATTTCTCCCCCAAAGAAAAACAGCACCAAGACCACCAACAAAGAAAACCCAAGGGTTAGCCCAATGGAACGGGAGACAAGGTGACAAATCCGCCCTTTGTTCCGGGCACTTCTTGCACGGGCAACCTCCGGAAGCAATACCCCGGAGAGGGCACAGAGTACCGTAGAGGGGAAAAATAATACCGGCAATACTACCCCCTCAAAGACCCCGAACTGTTCTAAGGCACGCTGGGGACTGTCCCCGAATTGCTGTAAGGTTTTTGGAATAAGCCCATCGTTCGCCATGCCAAGGGCTGCGGTAAGAACCCCTCCAAACGCCACAGGAATCGCCAGACGCACATAGTGGGGAAAGCTTGGGGCAGAAGTTTGATGCTGTAGGTGGGGACGTGGTACTTTCCAATAGGCAATCCAGAGAAACCCGGTGGAGAAGAAAACCCCAAGGGCAAGACTGTGGACAAAACGAGTGCAAAGGGCTGCGGTGGTATCCGGAACACGCCACAAAATCCCCCCAATCAGCCACAAAGTAGACAGCAAAAACACGCAAAGGTCACAGACCGCCGGAATCTGTACCCGACCGATGGCGTTAAAATAGCCTTTGAAACACCCACTGATGGCAACAAAGGGAAGCAAAAGCCCCAGACAACGAATGGCGAACCCACAGCCCTCAGTTTGAAGAAAAACACGGCTGAAAAACGCCCCGGCAAGAAAACATCCCCCGGACATCAGCATAGATAAAAAAAGCGCAAACCCAAGCCCTAGCTGTAATACCCTTATGGGATTCCCCTCTTTCTGCCCTAATGCCTCAGAGACAAAACGACTGAGACAGAGCACCCCGTTGCCACTGCCAATCATAGAGATCAGCCCGAAAAAGGCAGAGAGAAGGGCAAGAATGCCGATTTTTTCCACCCCAAGAAAACGTACTAATAAGGCACTGCGTATTAACCCACCACACTCTAATAAGAGTTCGAAAATCATAAGTATGCTCGCATTCCACTTCACACTGCGCCCCATAACTCCCACCACCCTTTTTACTCCCCATCTTATGCCAAACAATCATAAATCTATGCCAAAAGCCCCCAACACAAACAAAGTTACCACTTTTTAATGCAATAGCTAGCGTAACAAGCAATACGTACGAAACAAGTCTACCCAGACAGAAAAGTTTTTTGGTGCAGCAATTTTGTCAAAAATGCTGCTAGGGGTCAAGGGGGCAACGCCCCATTGTCGCTGTCCGCAGACAGCGAAATTCCC
>CAYXKI010000189.1:0-2939 GCA_964465095.1 uncultured Ruminococcus sp. | reverse complement strand
CACAGGTGGCAGCGCCGCCAAAGGGCTCGATCTCCGTGGGGTGGTTGTGGGTCTCATTTTTGAACATCAGCAGCCAGTCCTCATCCTTGCCGTCAATGTCCACTTTGATCTTTACAGAACAAGCGTTGATTTCTTCGCTCTCGTCCAAGTCATTCAGCTTTCCATCGGCTTTCAGCTTCTTTGCTGCAATGGTTGCCAGATCCATCAGGGTCATGGGCTTTGCTTCTCTGCCAAGTTCCTGACGAACGGTGCAATATGCATCGTAAGTATCTTTGATATAGGGGGTGTCAATGTCCACCTTTTCGATTTCTGTCAGGAATGTGGTGTGACGACAGTGGTCAGACCAATAGGTGTCAATCATCCGCACTTCAGTAATCGTAGGGTCACGGTGTTCGGTGTCCCGGAAATATTGCTGACAGAACTGGATATCTCCAAGATCCATGGCAAGTCCATAGCTTTGGATAAATTCTTTCAGTTCTTCCTCAGACAGCTTGGTAAAGCCCTCTAAGGTCTCTACGGTTGTGGGAATGGTATAATTGGCATCCAGCGTCTCAGGAAGCGTCATCTGCGCTTCTCTGCGCTCTACAGGGTTAATCAGATAGGATTTTAGCTGATCAAATTCAGCATCGGTCAGATTGCCGGTTACGACATAAACATCTGCGGTGCGAACACGGCAGCGTTCTCCTTGCAGCAGAATCTGGATACACTGTTCACAGCTATCTGCACGTTGGTCAAACTGACCCGGCAAATACTCCGTGGCAAACATGCGCTGTCCCTCTTCCAGCTTTGGCAGTTCCTTGTAAATATGGTCGACTGCCGGCTCAGAAAAGACCGTTGGTACGGCACGCTGAAATGCATCCTCGGTGAGGTGGTCTGCATCATAGCGATGGAAAATCCGGACACCGGTTACATTCAGACGCAGTGCCGTTTGCAGATCGCTGAGCACAGAACGTGCTTCTACTGCAAATTCTGATTTCTTTTCTACATAAATTCGAAAAACAGACATGGTAAAACTCCTTCTATTATGGATTTGCGTCTGCGGTTATGAATGTGCCATAGCAGCAGGTCGCATCACTCTCTTCTATTTTAGCATAAAAAATCTGATTACGCAAACTATTTTTTAGATTTTTTACAGAAACACGTACAATTGTTCCATTTGGTGCGTGTCCGATGTGGAATCCATCTCCACGTTCCCGTTCAAAGAGTACCGAGGCGGTCTTGCCGATCTGGCTCTGGAGAAAGGCAGCTTTTGCCGTATCTGCGACACTTTGTGCAAGTTTCATACGCTGTGTCTTGACGCTGTCGGGGACTTTGTCCGGAAATTCTGCCGCCTTTGTGCCGGGGCGGACGGAATAGCGAAAGACGTGGATTGCCGCAAAGCCAATGGAGCGGACAAATTCCAGAGAATCTGCAAAGTCTGCATCTGTTTCTCCGGGAAAGCCTACCATAAAGTCTGTGGTAATGGCAGCATCGGGAAATCGCTTGCGAATCCGGTCACAGAGGGCACGGTATTCCTCTCTGGTATAGCGGCGGTTCATTTGCCGGAGGGTTTTGTTGCAGCCGCTTTGCAGGGAGAGATGAAACTGGGGACAGAATTCCGGCAATGCAGCCAGTCGCTCCAGTTGTGCATCGTCCAGTCGTTCCGGTTCTAAAGAACCAAGCCGAATCCGCCGGATTCCTTTGATTTTGCTACAGACCTCCACAGCGTCTGCTAAGGTATTGCCGGTTTCAATGCCGTAAAAGCCAAGGTTAATGCCACAGAGAACAAGCTCCTGATAGCCGTTTTCCGCAAAGGCTTCTCCATGGGCACGCAGTTGTTCTAAAGGCAGACTGCGACAGCGTCCTCTGGCATAGGGGATGATACAATAGCTGCAAAAGCAGTTGCAACCATCCTGGATTTTCAGAAACGCCCTTGTATTGCTTGGCATGGTGTCACAGGGCAGTTCTTCAAAGCGGTCTTTGGTGTCATAGGGGTCAATGGCAGTCAGAGGGGCAGACTCCCGGAAAAGCTGCTGCAAAAGTTCCGGCAGGCGGCTGCGGTTTTTCGTGCCGAGAATCAGGTCGGCTTCTTTGCATTTCGCCGCCTCTTCCGGAAACGCCTGGGCATAGCAGCCGGTGAGGACAAGCTTTGCCTGCGGATAGGCGGTGCGCATTTTCCGCATGGCGGTGTGGAGGCGGTTGTCTCCGGAACTTGTGACGGTGCAGGAATTGAAAAGAATCACATCTGCCTTTGCCGGGTCAGTGGTGACAGAAAAGCCGGCGGACTGTAACAGAGATTGCATTCCGGCAGTTTCACAGGTGTTGACTTTGCAGCCAAAGGTTACAAAATAACAAGTCAAAATAGATTTCTCCTATCAAGGGGAGACCGGTTGACACTGCAAATTCAGCACGCAGTTATCACAGTTTCCCCACAAATTTTATCGTTGCCGTCAAAAATTGGTGCTGGAATCACAACCCTATTATACTATATCGACGAAAATGATGCAAGATGCTTGACAAGAAAATTTTTTCGTGGTATGCTTATAAACAAGGACGAGGACAAAAGAAGACCGAGAAGCGGACTTCCGGGACTTGTCCGAGGATTTGCAATTTTCAAGAGAAACAAAAGTAACACAAGCAAGGAACTTTATTAAGGAGGAAATTGTTATGTATGAAACAACAATTCAACTGAATGCAATTAATGACGTTAAGGATTTTGTCAACACTGTGATGCTGTTCAACTACGATGTTGATCTGGTTTCCGGCAGATATGCAATTGACGCAAAATCCATCATGGGTATCTTCAGCCTGGATCTGTCCAAGCCGATCAAGCTTCAGGCACACACAGATGACCCGGATGCCCTGGTAAAGGCAATCAGCAAGTACATTGTTAAGTAAAAATAAGGGCAACACCGCACAAAGAACATCTGGCGATTTTGTACGTCATCTGCTTGCATATT
>CAYXKI010000188.1:0-3001 GCA_964465095.1 uncultured Ruminococcus sp. | reverse complement strand
CAGGAAATTCCTGTCATTCTACTTGACAATTCCTTAAAAAACTTGTATACTAAAGGCACATGTAGGACAATATCCGAGAGGAAGTGCATTATGGAGAAGTCAATCTGTTTTACCGGACACAGGAAACTTCCCGAAAAGGAAAAAGCCCTTATCTGTCAGGAATTACGCCGGATTCTGGAGGCAGCAATCCGGGTGGGCTATGTACATTTTTATGCCGGTGGGGCAAGAGGTTGGGACACCCTTTGTGCCAAAGAAGTACTACAACTGAAAGAACATTCCCCCGAAATCAAGCTTCACTTGGTTCTACCCTGTCCCATGGAAGAACAGACCCTGAAATGGTCTGTGGCAGATCGCCGCAGCTATGAGGAAATCCTGATTCTGGCAGATACCGTGGAAATCCTCTGCGAAGGGTACACCAAAACCTGTATGCAAGAACGCAACCAACGACTTGTGGATATGGCAGATTTTTGCGTCTGCTATTATGATGAGGGAAGATGGCGCAGCGGTACAGGACAGACGGTGCGGATGGCAACCCGAAAAGGAATTCCCATTATCAATATTATGACACTTACACAGGAAGAAGAGAACAAAACATGATTTATACCGTTACGTGCAATCCATCCCTGGATTATCGGATGGAACTGGAGACTCTGCGTCCGGGCGAGACAAACCGGGCAAATACCGTGGGATTGCTTGCAGGAGGGAAAGGTCTCAATGTGTCCATGGTACTCCACGCCCTTGGAGTGGAAACCACTGCCCTTGGCTTTGTTGCCGGATTTGTGGGAGATGAAATCGAACTGCGCATGGAGAAAAGCGGCTGTCGCTGTCGGTTTATTCATCTGGAAGACGGATGTTCCCGGATCAATGTCAAACTCTGCGGAGAGACAGAATCTACCGAACTCAACGCCCCCGGACCTCTTGTCTCCCAAAGTGCCCAAGAGGAACTCTTACGACAATTAGAGGGGCTGCAACCGGGAGATACTCTGGTTCTCGCCGGAAGCCTCCCCGGATCAATGGAAAAAAACACCTATGCCCTCTGGTTGGAACAGCTAAAAGAAAAAGAACTCCGGGTGGTTATTGACACCACCGGAGAAGCCCTATTGGAAACCCTCCCCTATCACCCGTTTCTCATCAAGCCAAATCATCACGAACTGGGGGACTTATTCCAAGTGAAAATCACAACCCCGGAAGAAGCCGCTCTCTATGGGAAAAAGCTACAGGAACAAGGGGCACGGAATGTGCTTGTGTCCATGGCAGCACAAGGGGCTGTACTTTGTGCGGAAGATGGACAGATCTATCATCAACCAGCAGCGGTAGGTACAGTCAAAAATGACGTAGGAGCAGGAGATTCTATGGTTGCCGGATTCTTGGCAGGCTGGGAAAAGACGAAAAAGTATCAAGATGCCCTACGCCTTGGTACTGCCGCCGGTGCAGCAAGTGCCTTTTCGGATACACTGGCAGAAAAAGAGGACGTGGAACGGATTTTGAAAGTGCTTCTGTAATATAGAATAACACAAATGTTTTAGGGCTGTGATTTTCTGAATTATCAGCATACTCCGCTCTATTTTTTAAAAAACTCTTGCAATTATTTCGTAACTATGGTATAATACCGATAAGAAACAAGACTGTGCATTACGATGCAACACTTTAGGGCGACACTGTGCAAAATCGCCAGATGTTCTTTGTGCGGCGTTGCCCTAGAAAGGAAAACACTTAGGATGACCTATACAGAAGCAAAAGAATATGTAACAAAATACAATCAAAGTCACTTATTGCGGTTTTACGACACCTTAGATGCTGCCGGGCAGGAAAAGCTTTTGGGGCAAATTGCGTCCTTGCAACTGGATCAGCCACAATTTCAAAACAGAGATGCCCTGACCCGAAGCCGTGGGAAATTTTCTCCTCTTGGGGCGTTGACGTTGGAGGAAATCCGGGAGAAAGAAACGGTATTCCGGGAAATCGGCTTGCAAGCCATCCGGGAACGAAAAATCGGGGCAGTGCTTCTCGCCGGAGGGCAGGGGTCTCGTCTTGGCTTTGAACACCCAAAGGGAATGTTCAACATGGGAAAAACCCGTGACCTCTATATCTTCCAGTGCCTGATTGAGAATCTGAAAAAAGTCACCGAAGAAGCAGGGGCATTTGTACCGCTGCTGATTATGACAAGCGAACAAAACGACGGCGAAACCCGGGAATTTTTAAAGGCGAAAGGGTATTTTGGCTATCCCGAAGAGGAGATCCACTTTTTCAAGCAGGAAACAGAACCGGCAGTAGACGAAGCAGGAAAAATTCTCTTGGCTGCCCCGGATGAGATTGTGCTGTCCCCCAACGGAAACGGCGGATGGTTCTCCTCCATGCAGCGTGCCGGGCTTTTGAAAAAAGTGCAGGAAATGGGACTTGACTGGCTGAATGTCTTTGCGGTAGACAATGTGTTGCAACAAATTGCCGACCCGGTATT
This sequence comes from uncultured Ruminococcus sp., assembly GCA_964465095.1. Classification (GTDB taxonomy): domain Bacteria; phylum Bacillota; class Clostridia; order Oscillospirales; family Ruminococcaceae; genus Ruminococcus_C. Next base: position 546 of record CAYXKI010000188.1, on the reverse strand, counting down.
CTTAGGGGCAACCATTGCCTCCGGTTGTGCCTGTGGAGGAAAAGTTGTCAGCAAGGCAAATCCCGACGAACGAGTTGGGGTACTTTGTCTGGAGGACGGTAAGCCCTCTATTGTGGAATATTATGAGATGACAGAAGAAATGCGCACCCAACATCAGCCGGATGGCAGCCTGTCCTATCGCTTTGGGGTAATTCTCAACTACCTGTTCCGGGTAGATCGGCTAATGGACACCCTTGGGGCAGATTTTCCCCTCCACGTTGCCCATAAAAAAATTCCACATATTGATGAAACAGGCAAACAGGTGATTCCGACAGAACCCAATGGGTATAAGTTTGAGACCTTGGTGCTGGATATGGTGCATATGCAGGATAGCTGCCTTGCTTTTGAAGTGCAGCGAGAAAAAGAATTCGCCCCGGTAAAAAATGCCGAAGGCGTGGATTCTGTGCTGACTGCACAGGCACTGTTGGAACAGAATGGGATTGTGCTGTAAGTAAAGGCAACACCGCACAAAGAACATCTGACGATTTTGCACGTCATCTGCTTGCA
>CAYXKI010000187.1:0-3022 GCA_964465095.1 uncultured Ruminococcus sp. | reverse complement strand
TGGGCATCTAACAATACAAGAGGTGTTTCCGGAGATCTTTCTCCAAGATATCCAATCACATTCCCCTGTTGTATTTCTACGCGATCACAGAGTGGTATCAATAACCGCCTTGCTGTAGCTGCGATTTCTTCCTCTCCACCGGAAATTCCGTTTACTGTTGTAAGTTCCAGCACAGACAAAAGTGACTGCATTCGCTGCTGATCCATCGTCGTTCAGAGCTCCTTTACCAGGTTTTTATAGTGTATGCCTCTTGCCTCAAAATTCGGGTACAAGTCAAAACTTGCACACGCCGGAGACAGTGTTACAATATCCCCGGCTTTGGCTCTCGCTTTCGCCTCTTGGACTGCCTCTTCCATAGAACTTACATGGACAAGTTCCGGTGCACCCTCTTTATAGTACTGACTGCCACGAATTGCAGCCTCGATTTTCTCTGCTGTTACGCCCATTAAAAGTACCAACTTTACCTGTTGACATACTGTATCTGCCATAGGCTCAAAGGGGATTTTTTTATCATAACCGCCCATAATCACAATCAATTTCTGATCGAAAGAGCGAAGTCCTGCAAGAACTCTGGTAGGACTTGTGGCAATGCTGTCATTATACCACTTTACACCATCCAATTCTCTTACAAACTCAATACGGTGTTCTACACCTCCAAATGTCTTTGCAACAGCCTGAATATCCTCAACAGAAACCGCACCCCAGACTGCTGCAATGGCTGCCAGATAGTTCTCCACGTTATGAATTCCCGGAATTCGGATTTCATCCTTATGAACTACCGGCGTTACTGTTTTGCCATCATGATAGCAAAGCATTCCATCTTCCCGCAGGAAAGAACCAAGAGGTGACTTTTGCTTTCTGCTGAAAGTCGTCAGCGTGCCACGTACCATAGAGGAAAGTTCCATCGTCGGGGCATTATCCAGATTCAGAACCGTTCTGGAAAATGCGTTCTGATGTGCAATCAGATTTGTTTTGGCATAAATGTATTCTTCCATTGTGCCATGTACATCCAGATGATTGGGGGCAATATTTGTAATGACCGCAACATCCGGAGATTGACGCATAGAGAGGAGCTGGAAGCTAGACAATTCTACCACTGCCACATCGTCTTTTTGAATCTCCTCAATAATCGGCAAAAGTGCCCGTCCGATATTGCCACCCTTATGCACACGACGACCGGCATGGGCAAAAAATTCGGAAATCAATGTTGTGGTAGTAGTTTTTCCATCTGAACCGGTAACTGCATAGATTTCACAAGGACAAAGTTGGAAAAAGACCTCCATCTCTGAAGTGATCACAGTCCCCTGCTTCCGTGCAGCCTGAAGCTTTTCGTTGTGGTAATACATACCAGGAGAACGAAATACAACATCAAATTCTGTCAGATGATCCAAATAGCCATCTCCCAGACAGAATTCCACCCCAAGTTTCGCAAACTCCTCGTAAGTCTCTCCAAGCTGTTCCTTTGATTTGCGATCCAACAGCGTTACCGAAATCTCTTTTTTCCGGAACAGACGGATAATATCCCCGTTCGTCACACCAGTTCCAATGAACGCAACCCGGGACTGCTTCATTTTCTCAAAAAATCCTGAAATATCCTGCATTTCAGATGCCTCCTACTTTCCTCCGACAACACAGCAGGCACGTCAAAAGCACGTGCCTGTGTTGTCTCTTTTTATTTCGTAATAACGTTTCCTTTACTCAGACAAAAAGTCATTCATGGTAACCTGTACTCTTGGATTACCATCTTCGTCGTCGTCAATCATCTCAACCTTTTCCATAATAATATCTGTATTCGGAGAGGACATTGCGCCATCAGAACCAAGAGAACGTTCTACCTCTAAGAAAGAATCTACAACATCCATTCCCTCCGTTACTTCTCCAAATGCAGCATAACTTCCATCCAAGAAAGAACAATCTGTGTAACAGATGAAGAACTGACTGGAAGCACTGTCGTTTTCAGAAGAACGTGCCATAGAGACAACGCCTCTTGTGTGAGACAGATTATTCTCAATGCCGTTTGTGGAGAATTCCCCGGTGATTGTTTCATCGCTACCACCTGTACCATCCCCATTGGGGTCACCGCCCTGTGCCATAAAGTCCTCTACAACTCTATGGAAAGTCAAGCCGTCATAAAAGCCCTCTTCTACCAGATTCTCAAAGTTCTCGCAAGTAATCGGCGCAACATCCGGATAAAGCGTAATGATAAAGCTTTCCCCATTTGCCTCTGCCGTTTCACTTTTTGCGGACTTGCTACCGCAGCCTGCAAATGTTCCCATCAGAAGTGTCGCACTGATTGACAGCGCAAGAAATTTCAATCCATATTTTTTCATTGCTAATCTTCCTTTCCGGTTTAAGATAATACAAATCATTACCTATAATCTCAGGTGATCCATCACCCATTCGTACACGTATGTCCTTTATTATAGCACATCCCTATGGAAATTGCAAGCATTTTCAAAAGGAACCTTGCAAAACGTATCTTCTCCCTCTGCAAATTCTGTCGTTCCGGAGAAAAGAATGTATAAATTTACAGAAAAAGTACTTGATTCTCATCGAAAAATGTAGTATAATATCAAGGGATTGTTTCAGAGAAGCTTTATGACAATACCATGCAAAGTGCATCTGAGAAAGCTGTATATCGTTATTTTGCGACTTTTTCGATGTAACTTGCAAGGGATTCTCTTGAAACTCTGAAATAACCCTCAGGCGGCACTGCACAAAGATCGCTTTCGTACAATCCCTGTCGCACAGTCTTTGTGCAGTGTCACCATCTTGTATGGCGAAAACGCATACAATGCCACACCATGAAAGGAGTTTGACCATGATTTATTCAAACGAAGTAAACGAAATGTGCTGCGTAAAGCAGGGCGTTCAGCACGGTGCAGCACCGATCCCAGAGGAAGCAAAGTGGGTAAAGGCAAAGGAAGTCAGCGATATTTCCGGTCTGACACACGGCATCGGCTGGTGTGCACCACAGCAGGGTACATGTAAGCTGCCCCTGAATGTAAAAGAGGGCGTAATC
>CAYXKI010000186.1:0-3027 GCA_964465095.1 uncultured Ruminococcus sp. | reverse complement strand
CTGCGCATCTGACGCACAATCCTTGTGTGGTGTTGCCCGACCTCGGCAGCATTTTTACAAAATTGCTGCACCAAAAAATCTTCTGGCTGGGTAGTCTTGTTTGGCACATGTAGGTTGTTTTTCTAACGATTACAAAAAAGAGGAAAAAACCCACTTCTGGGTTCTTTCCTCTCAAACTCTCACATTTCTATTCTTTTTTTACACAATCGCTGTCTTTCCGGAAACAGAATTCTCTTTCTTCTCTTTCTGTGTTTCCGTCTGATTCTGTTTCATACGAACCCGGAAACCAAAATACAGCACCACTGCGCTAACTACTGCAATACCAATCAGCACCCAACAATCTGTAGTAATGCTCTGATTGGACGCAATACCACTACGGAAGCCGTGTACCGTATAGGTAAAGGGCATAAAGGGATTGATAATCTGATAGAACCGGTCGGACAACTCCAACGGATATGTTCCTGCACAACCGCTTAGCTGCAATACCATGAATACCAACAGCACAAAGCTTCCTACTACTCCAAGGTAATAGTTGACGCAATATTCCAGTGTCAGGAACGCAATAGAGGACAGGCAAGCGATCACAAGCACTTTCCCCATATACTCCGGCGAGAAATCGTTAAATGCCACAAGGCAACCAACCATCAGAACCGCCTGTACAATTGCCATTGCCCAGAGAATCCCGATCTGCTTTCCAAAGGCAACCGTTGCATTCTTTCCGGTAAGCTTCTGATCGTGGGGCGAAAGCAATACGCAGAACGCAAGCCCTGCAACCCACAAGCCCACTGCCATCATATACGCCGCCATAGCGTTTCCGTTTGTGGCAACGGAAGTCTGATAGCTTTCCTCGGTTTCCACCGGATCAGAGAACATGTCGTAAGTCAGTTCCGTGGCATTGATGTCATTGACTTCTGCTGCACCGTCTGCCAAAGCAACCTGTAATGTGTCTGCACCCTCTCCAAGGGTAAGCATTCCATCCCCTAACGTAGCAGAACCATCCGCAAGCTGTCCTGCACCGGATTGAATCTGCGCTGCACCGTCTGTAAGCTGTGCTGCGCCCTCTGTCAGACTTGCATTGTTGGATACCAATGTTCCTGTACCATCCTCCAAGGTCTTTGCACCACTTTGCAACTGAGAAACGCCGCTTGTCAGGCTTGGGATACAATCCGCAAGGGTCTTTGCCCCGGTACTCAGTGCAGATGCACCACTTGTCAAAGTCGCGTTATTCTGATCCAAAGTAGTAAGCCCATCGGCAAGGTCAGATACTCCAGCCGTGTAAACATTTACACCAGACTCTAAAGTACTGCTGCCCTCTGCAAGGCTTTGCAACCCTGCGGTAATGGTCTGCGACCCCGGAATCAACTGTCCATCTACAGCCTGTTTTACAGAAGTAAGCCCGCCGGAGAGGTTGGTAATCGCCTGTTGTGCTCCCGGAATTGCCTGATCTGCCCCGGTCTGAAGTGCCGCAACGCTTGTTTTCAACTGTGCAATAGAGTCTCCCGTAGAAGAGAGGTCTGTACTCTGCAAAACCTCGGCAAGACCTGTGGTCTGATTGCCGATGTCTGTAATATCTGTGGCAAGACTGCTCAAAGGTGCTGAAAAACACCCAAGGAGTTCTTGCTGCGATGCTGCATCCAAGGACTGAAACGCCTCTGTCTGTGCCATTGCTGTAATCGCACTTTGCAAGGTCTGAAGCTGTACCCCTGCATCCTGTGCACTCTGTCCAATGGCTGTCAGACTTGTTGTCAGCGTCTGAGTAAGCCCCTCTGTATCCGGAAGTTCTGTTGCAGCAAGCGCACTGTTCAACGCCTGAATCCCCTGTTGTACCTGTGTCAGACCGCTTTGCAAAGTTGCAAGCTGCGTCTGGGTTTCCGGAGAAAGGCTGCTGTCCAGACTTGCAGAAAGGGTCGCAAGTCCACTTGTCAATGCCTGACTTCCCTGTTCCAGTTGTGCCGCACCATTCTTTACAGAAGATGCCCCTTGGCTTAAACTGTCACTGTTGGACACAAGAGTCTGTGCCCCGGAGGAAGCTGCGGATACCCCGGCAGTATATGCCGTCACGCCATCCGACAACGTTCCTGCCCCATCAGAAAGTGCCGTTGCACCGGAGGCAAGACTGGATGCACCATCCGACAAAGTATCGATGCCATCGGAGAGAGTAACCACCCCGTCATGCACCGAAGAAACCCCGGAAGTATAACTTGTAATTCCGTCCTCCAGTGTTGCCGCACCGTCCACAAAGGTCAGGGTGCTTTCAGAGAGGGTTTTCAGATTTTCGGTAATTGTGGTGTTTCCGTCTTCCAACTCTACCACGCCGTCTGCAAGGGACTGTGCCCCATCCGCAGCGTCTGACATTCCCGTACCAATTGTCCCAAGCTGATCAAAAATCGTCTCGGTGTAACTCTTTGTCACTGTAGAAGAAATCTGCGTTTTCATCTTTGCAAGAGCAGATCCACTCATCTTCGAGGCAATATAGTTTGTACCGGGATTGGTGGTATAAGTAAGTTCCATTTTCTTTGGGGTATCATCCATCAGAGTTGCCGCATTGGCAGAAAAATCCGAGGGAATCGTGATCACCATGTAGTAACTCCCGTCAAGAATGCCGGACTGTGCCGTCTCTGCATCCACAAAGTGAAAATCCATCTGGGAACTATCTTGCAATTTCTCCACAAGTTCTGTTCCCACGTCCAACGTCGTACCGGAATAAGACACCGGCTCGTCCTCATTAACTACCGCAACCGGCAAGACGCTGATATTCCCATAGGGATCCCACATAGAACCAAGAAAAAAAGTGGTGTAAATCGTCGGAATCAAAGCAACTGCCACAAGAGCAATTCCCTTAAAATGACGGGCAAAAAAGCCTTGTTTTTCTAAGGAACTCTTCTTTCTCATTGTACCATTTCCTTCCTTTTATAAGAACTTGTTCTCATAGGCTATTGCACCTGTCTTTTTGGCAAATTTTGCCGATTGCAGCGTTGAAAAAGCTCACCATACGATAGTATGCTTTCGCTTTTTCGCCTTGCCCTC
>CAYXKI010000185.1:0-3056 GCA_964465095.1 uncultured Ruminococcus sp. | reverse complement strand
CTTGTTCGCTCTCCCTCGAAATCCTGTCGGATTTCTCACCCTCTTCGCCGCGCGCCTTATGGCTTGGCGCAGAGTGTTTCGCTGTCTGCGGACAGCGACAATGGGGCGTTGCCCCCTTGACCCCTAGCAGCATTTTTTAGAAAATTGCTGCACCAAAAAATCTTATGGCTTGGGGTTGTTTTTTGTATGGAACAATCTCGTGAAATTTAATTTGATTGTTTAATTTTGAAAATGACAATATATAAAAGGATAATGTAATTATGTTGACTTTTACTTGTGACAGGCAGCTTTTCCATGGGGCAATTACCCATGTAGCAAAAGGTGTTTCTCCAAAATCAACCATTCCGGCATTGGAGCGGTTGAAATTACGTCTGGATCATGAAAATCTGGAACTGACCGGATATGATCTGGACTTTGGCATTCAGCGGTGCATTGAGGTAGAATCTCAGGACACCGGAGAATTTGTCATCTCCCCACGGCTTCTCAGTGAAGCAGTTCGTCGGTTTTCCGGGGAGAAAGTGACCATGGAGGTAGACGACAACTTCCTGGTCAAGCTGACTTGTGACGAAACCCAGTTACAGCTATCGGCAATGTCTGCGGAGGAATATCCGGGACTTCCGGATCTGAATCTGGTAGAGGGGCTACAAATTGAGCAGCCTGTCCTGGCTTCTATGATTCGTCAGACAAGTTATGCCACTTCAAACAACGAATCAAAGCCCATTCTCACCGGAGAATTGTTTGAGGTGCACACAGATTCTTTCAACGTGGCAGCCATTGACGGCTTTCGTCTGGCAGTCCGTCAGGAACCGGTTGCAGCAGCAGAGGAGAAAAAGTTCGTCGTTCCCAAGCGGACGCTTCTGGAAGTGGCAAACATGCTGAAAGATGATGCAGAAGAACTTTGCATCATCTCTGCGGACAAGCGGTATGTGGTATTTGAATTTAACGGATATACGGTCTTTTCCCGTCTGTTAGAGGGAGAATTCCACAACTACAGAAGTAGTATTCCCGAGTCTTATACCACAGAGATCGTCATGGATACCAGTGACCTGACCCGGTGTCTGGAGCGTTGTGCCCTTTTGATCAGTGGCAAATACAATGCCCCGGTACGTTGCACGTTTGAGGACAATCATCTGGAGATCTGGTGCAAAACCGGAATCGGGGAAATTCACGACAAAATTCCCGCAGAAGTAAGCGGTCCGGCAGTGACCATCGGCTTTGATAACCGGTTCTTTCTGGACGCTGTCCGCAGTGCAGATTGTGACAAGTTGCGGATTCTGTTAAGTGGCGGAAATCGTGTGGCAAAGCTTCTACCGCCCCAGGGAGAGAGTTTTATTTTCTTGCTGATGCCCATTCAGTTGAAGTAGGGAGTGTTTCGAGATGAAACAAGAAGAAATGACCATTGGAATCCGGACAGAGTTTATCAAGTTGGATTCGCTTTTAAAGTTTGCAGGGCTTTGTGATACCGGAGGGTTTGCCAAGGAATTGGTACAGCAAGGGGCAGTTTCTGTCAACGGGGAAGTTTGCACCATGCGTGGCAAGAAAATCCGTCCCGGCGACGTGATTTCTGTGGAACATATTGTACTTCATGTCACCGAGGAATCATGAGGCTGACGAAAGTTGCCGTAGATGGCTTTAAAAATCTGAAATCCGTAGAATTTGTTCCTGATGCTTCGTATAATCTGATTCTGGGGGAGAATGCCCAGGGGAAAACCAATCTCATTGAGGCAATCTGGGCATTGACCGGTTGTCGCAGCTTTCGAGGAACCCGGGAACGGGATTATCTCAGCTTTGATGGCGGTGGGCTGACGGTAGAGGTTGGCTTTGCCGACGCAAGGCGAGAACAGTGTTTGCGGCTTTGTATGCAGCCCGGCAGTGTGCCGGAGAAGAAATTCTGGTGCAACGAAGTCCCCAAGAAAAGCAGCGAACTTTTTTCCCTGTTTCACTGTGTGGTATTTACCCCGGAGGATCTCTCTCTTGTCAGTGGGGGACCGGAAAAGCGTCGCTCTTATCTGGATTTATGCAGTGCCCAGCTTCGTGCCCCGGTGCTTTCTCTGGTGCGGCGGTATCAGTTGATTTTACAGCAGCGCAACGCCCTGTTGAAACAGCGGCTTCCGGAAAAGGAGACCCTTGGGATGCTTTCGGTGTGGGACAATCAGCTTTGTCAGATCGGCACAGAGATTTCCTTACAGCGTGCAGCTTATATTCGTCGCCTGGAAGGGGTCTGTGTGCCTCTCTACGGCGAGATTGCCGGGAGGCGGGAAGAAGTCTCCCTGCACTATCAATCCAGCGTATACGGCAAGGATGCCCACCGTACATTGACGGAGGAGGCAGACCGGAAGTCGCTCATTGCGCAGTACAGCGAAAAGATGGCAGGGGGGCGGTCTTCGGATTTGCTTCTGGGGCACACAAGTTTTGGGGTACACCGGGACGATTTGCTTCTTTGCATTGATGGCAAGCCGGCAAAAGAGTTCGGGTCACAGGGGCAGAAAAAGAGTCTCGCCCTTGCCCTGAAGCTTGCCCAGGCGCAGATTTACAGCAAAAAACAAAAAGAGTCGCCGATTGTCTTATTAGACGATGTTATGGGGGAGTTAGACGAGAACCGACAGGCAGTGGTTTCTACCATTGTGGAGGAGATGCAGGTCTTTGTAACCACCTGTCATCCGGAGTCTGTTCTTTCCCCAAAAAGCGGTTGCCGGTTTTTGTTGAAAAAGGGAACGTTGGAACAAGTGGATGGAAAAAGAGACGCAGATTGCGTAAAATAGAGTTTTCCACAAGCTGTTGAAAACACTGTGGAAAAGCGGTTTGAAAGTGTGGAGTGTCTGTTGGAAAGGCTTAGGGCTTGAGATTTGGAGGCGTTTGTTTAGGGGACGTTGAAAACGTTCCACTGGAACGTTTTCAAGGGATGGGTGGTCTGGTGCATCCAGAAAGGGAGAGCGGTCTTGTTCGCTCTCCCTCGAAATCCTTTGGATTTCTCACCCTCTTCGCCGCGCGCATGAGGATTGCGCAGGGTGTTTCGCTGTCTGCGGACAGCGACAAGGGGCTTCTCGCCCCTTGAC
>CAYXKI010000184.1:1682-3067 GCA_964465095.1 uncultured Ruminococcus sp. | reverse complement strand
GCAAATGCCGTTCCTCCCACAGGCGATGCCATGTTCTACACGCCTACCGGTGTAGAGAATTACACGTTTCGGGTGGCAGAAAAGGGGAGAGGCACAATCATTGGTTTGGTATGTGCATTAAGTGGGCAGTATCAGTTGGTTTTTTCTCTGCAACAAAATCGTCTGTTGGTGGTGATGAACAACAATTATGGCACTTATGTACATTCTGTCCCTTATTATCTGATCAAGGATTGTAAGATCCGAGAGCGATTCTCCATAGGGTGGATCGTTGTATATGCCCTTTTGCTGGCACTTTGCATTGCTGTCATGGTTACCAAAGATCTGGCAACTGGAATCGTGTCTTTGGTGCTTCTGGTGCTGATCTTCCTTGTTATTGGCATCAAAAGAAATACTTTTTTATTGACGCTTCACGATGATAAGGTCGTTAAGATCAAAATGACAAGATTGCGTCGGAAAGAAAGAATAGCAAAGCGTGATTTCTTGTCGCACATCCGTGTAAGAATGGACAACGCCGTCAATACTGGCGCAGTTTATGAATCGGCAATCACAGAACTTACTCTTGGTGATATTAAGAATGGTGTTAAGAGTGCGGAGAAAAAGGCTGTGGTAGACGAAATCATAAACAGGGAAAGCTGATTGTTTTCCTTTTGGATGATATGCTGGAAAAATTCGTGTCACGTTAGTATTATGACATGCGAAGGCAATGGAATGGGTGACGCCTTAAGAAAGGAGTTCCAGCAATGCCACTCAATTATAACAAAAAGCGCATTCCAAGAGCAAAAGAACTGCGGAAAAATATGACAAGACAGGAGAAGCATCTGTGGTATGATTTTCTAAGACATTACCCAATCCATATTTATAGACAAAGAGTAATCGAAAATTACATTGTAGATTTCTATTGTTCTGCTGCGCATCTTGTAATCGAAGTCGATGGGGGGCAACATTATACTTCTGAAGGCATTGAATATGATTCTGTGAGGACGGAAATACTTGAACAGCACAATCTGAAAGTACTGCGCATTTCTAATCTTGATGTGGATAGGAATTTCAGTGGCGTGTGTGAAATGATTGCACATGAAATTGAAAGAGGGATTTCTTCCGGAAGTTAGATTCTCTCCGTTAGAACCTCTCCGTCACGCCTGCGGCGTGCCACCTCCCCTTAAAAGGGGAGGCTATGTGGGCGGCATAAGGCAAATAAGAGGCTCCCCTTTTAAGGGGAGCTGTCAGCGTAGCTGACTGAGGGGTAAACGGGAAGCACATGGAAGTTAGATTCTTTCCGTTAGAACTTTTCTGTTAGAACCTCTCCGTCACGCCTGCGGCGTGCCACCTTCCCTTAAAAGGGGAGGCTATGTGGGCGGCATAAGGCAAATAAGAGGCTCCCCTTT
>CAYXKI010000184.1:0-1582 GCA_964465095.1 uncultured Ruminococcus sp. | reverse complement strand
GCAAATAAGAGGCTCCCCTTTTAAGGGGAGCTGTCAGCGTAGCTGACTGAGGGGTGAATGGGAAACGCAATTTTGAAAAGATAAAACAATTTGGAGTTGATACAAAATGAAGAAAATACTCTCTACGATTTTAGCATGCGCACTTGTCCTTGGTACATTGCCGGAGAAGACATATGCACTGGAAAGCAATTATACCGGCGATGTGAATGCAGATGGACAGTTCAATCTTGCAGATGTTGTGCAGATGCAGAAGTGGCTTGTGCAGGCATCGGACACGCAGCTTGCAGATGCGCAGGCAGGTGATCTCTGCACAGATGGCAGACTAGATATATTTGACCTCTGCCGGATGAAGCAGATGTTGATGCAACCAGTGGCACAGAATCCGTTGGAGCTGCTTGTTGGCATGGATTACGAAACAGCTGTGCAAAACGGATATATTGCAAAGTCGGAGTACAATTATCAGATTTCAGGGAATCTCAAAAGCACCATCGAAGAACAAATGGGAAGACCACTGGATGCTTCCAAAGACCGGTTTTATTTTGTGAAGAGTGAGGCACTCGGTCTGGAGGGTGACACGAAATATCTCTATAATTCCGGTACAATGGATGTTTATCCCATTACGGAAGAGACGAAAATCAACTGTGCCACATGGTACTGGAAAGGCTCCAAAGCCTCGTTATACGGACTGGATGATGATGCGGAAAAGCAGAGCGAATTCCTTGATGCGCTGGAATACTACGGCATTACGGAGGTCTATTACTCCATTGGTGCAAGTAAGTTGCTCACACAAATGGATATGGTGGAGACGTTCGTCAAAAATGCCTATGCACGCAACATGAAGGTTTATCTTCTGGTTGGGGAAAAGACATGGCTCTATGAGGATACGTATTCATCGGCAATTTATCGCTGCTTTGATGCGGTGGAGACGTATAACAGCCTTGTGGATTATGATGCAAGACTTGCAGGTGTTTCCTATGATGCTGAGGTGTGGACAAACTCGGAGTTTGACTGGAAGCATAGTAGCGAAGCACGATATCAGCAGATTAAATTCACGGAAGCTGCGCAGGAATATGCTGAATCCAAAAATCTTGGGGTATCCTTCTGTTTGCCGTACTGGATTGTTCAGTATGACTATACGGATGAAGACGGCGTTACACACAACATGTACGATGCCATCACGCAGATTGCCAATGATACCATTCTGATGGTATATCGGGACAGTGCAGAAAAGATTGCGCAGCTTGTCATGCAGACGCAAAGCAATGCGGACAATGCAGTTCTCTACTATGCCGACAAAAACGATTGCAATCTGGAAATTGCAGTGGAGACCAATGCAAGTGATGAGGGAGATCAAGTGACCTTTTATGAGGAGGAAAGCGAAAATTCAGGTGCTGTGCTTACCGCACTGGAGACTGTTCAGGAGGATCTGGAGCAGTACAAATATGGGATAACATTTGCGATTCATCATGCGATTTGTCTGTATGAGTACTATTGGAACATCAAGTAATATTGCGGATAAAAGTGAAAAAAACGCAGGCGGAGCATAAAAACTCCGCCTGTACGATTGTGCAACGAAACGCCC
>CAYXKI010000183.1:0-3079 GCA_964465095.1 uncultured Ruminococcus sp. | reverse complement strand
GAGCGGTCTTGTTCGCTCTCCCTCGAAAAGCTTTCGCTTTTCTCACCCTCTTCTCCGTGCGCAGAAGTATGCGCAGGAGTGTTTCGCTGTCTGCGGACAGCGACAAGGGCTTCTCGCCCTTGACCTCGGCAGCATTTTTTTACAAAAATTGCTGCATCAAAAAAATCTTCTGTCTGGGCTTCCTTGTTTGGTGCGGTAAGGTAATTCCCCTAACTCAATCACTCACCCCAACAGATCCCAATCCGCCGTACCCCCAACAGACGCCTGTGCATAGTACAACAAAATCAAATACGCATCCTCCGCATTTAACACCCCATCCCCACTGATATCCACAGCATTCGCAATAGAAGCATTTATCGCAGAATCAGGATCAAAACTGTAATTCCCACCTACAGAATGGGTCGCATAGTAGCACAGCACCTCATAGGCATCATCTGCATCTACTACCCCATCCAGATTGGCATCGCCTTTGAGATAAGTCAGATTGCTTGGGGTGAAGGTCAAAGTAAAGGTAACTACTTCATACCCTGTGTCATAATCATAAGTAATCGTCCCCCTGTTGTTCTCGTCAATGACAAGTAAGCCTTTGGTGGAATCATACACCGCACCAGTCCAGTTGCTTGCTTTGGTGCCATCGAAACCGCTTGGGAGAAAGCTGTCAAAATCAATCAGCTTCAACGGAACAGCGCCAATATCATACGTGTTCCCGGTACAGTTCAGATAATCCACCGCAGAGTTCTCCCTCAGATTCAGACTTGTGAGTTGATTGTTCGAACAAAGCAGAGACTCCAAAGCGGGATTCTGACTCAGATCAATGCTTGTAATCTGGTTCTGGAAAAAAGACAAAAACCACAATTTCGGATTATGGCTTACATCAAGGGTGGTAAGCTGATTGATATAACACGCCAGATAATCCAGATCAGGATTCTGACTTACATCAAGGCTTGTGAGTTGGTTTTCACAACACGCCAAGGATTTCAACGAGGCGTTCTGACTGACATCAAGACTTGTAAGCTGATCACCGATACACCCCAAATGTTCCAACGCAGCGTTCTGACTGACATCAAGGCTTGTCAGCGGATTGTAGGAACACTCCAATCTCCATAATACAACGTTCTGGCTTACATCAAGATCGGTCAACTGATTGTTCGAACAATATACTCTCTCCAGATCGGAATTCTTACTCAAATCAAGACTTGTCAGCAGATTGTCCGAACAATTGAGCGTTTCTAATTCCGTAAAGTATTCGATTCCTGTAAGGTCAGAGATCTCTTTTTCCGACACTTTGATTTCCCGAACTTTCGCAATTTCCTCCGGAGAGAGAAACCAGTCGCCGTCCAGATCAAAGTTTTCTGCAACATACTCCCGGAACGCAGAATCGGGGAAATTGACTTCGTTAATTGCAATATACGCCAGATCACTGCGAGAAAACGTCAGGGTAAAGGATACATCTTTGTACCCGGTGTCATAGTCATACGTCACCTTGTCGGCATTGTCTTTGTCGATGACAAGCGTTCCTGTGGTGGAATCATAAGTTGCACCGGTCCAGTTGCTTGCTTTTCTGCCGTCAAAATTCCCCGGCAATGCGTCTCCAAGCACCACCCCAGCAGACGAAATCTCCCCAAGGTCATACGCGTTGTCGGTACAAGCCAGAGAAGCCAGAACACGATTGCTGCCCAGATCCAGACTTGAAAGCTGATTGTCAGAACAGGACAGGGATTGCAAAGGGGCATTGCCACTGACATCCAGAGCGGTTAGCTGATTGTGAGAACAGTAAAGCGACTCCAACGCAGCATTGCCACTGACATCCAGAGTAGAGAGGGCGTTGGAATAACAACGCAGATCCTGTAAGGCAGGGTTGCCACTGACATCAAGGTGGGTTAGCTGATTGGAAGAACAATTGAGTACTTGTAAGGCGATGTTGCTGCTTACATCAAGGCTAGAGAGCGCATTGGAAGAACAATTCAGGGACAACAAAGCGGTGTCTTTCTGTACATCAAGGCTTGTCAATTGATTACTGTAACAAGACAGGGTAATCAGAGAAGCACTGTTCTTGACTTCAAGACTTGTGAGCTTGTTGTTGTAACAAAAAAGCGACTCCAACGCAGAAGCATCTCCAATGGTAAGACTTGTGAGCTTGTTGTTGTTACACTCCAGACTCCGCAACGCAGCATTGTTCTGTACGTCAAGGGTTGTGAGATAGTTGCTGTTGCAAGCCAGAACCTGTAAGGAAGTGTTGTCGCTTACATCAAGATCCGTCAGGGAATTGTTGTCACAATAGAGCGATTTTAGCGCAGAAGCCCCACTTGTTTCCAAGCTTACCAGCACATTGTCCGAACAGTGCAGATAGTTCAGAGCGGCATTCTGGCTGACATCCAGAAGCAGTAGCTGATTCTCGTAACACTTCAGAGTCTGTAACGAGGCGTTTGCACTGACATCAAGACTTGTCAGATTGTTTCCCCAACAAGAGAGGGTTTCCAGAGCCGGAAAGTATTCAATGCCCGTAAGGTCGGAAATCCCCTGGTTGTTCACACTGATTTCGGTTACGTTGGAACGTTCCTCCAAAGAAAGAATCCCGTCCTCGTTTAAGTCAAAGCCTGTGAGATACGAACGGAATGTAGCATCCGGGAAATAGAATTGACTAATCTCCACCGAAGAGACCGACTCCGCCCCATATGCAGGAATGCTGCTTTTGTCGAGGGGCACGGCGAGGAATAGAGTCGAGAGAGCAAGAATCGCCGATACGGTGCGTTTGAGAGAGTGTGAGATTTGTGTTGACTTCATAAAAATTCTCCTTTGTACTATTATAATATCTGATGTGATTTTAGCATAAAATTTTCTTTTTGTCAATGATAAAAAGATAGCGTAACACCCCCCACCTCACAAACAAAGGCAGCCCAGCCAGAAGATTTTTTGGTGCAGCAATTTTGTAAAAAATGCTGCTAGGGGTCAAGGGGGCAACGCCCCATTGTCGCTGTCCGCAGACAGCGAAACACTCCGTGCATGCTTTTGCACACGGAGACAAGGGTGAGAAATCCGAAGGATTTCGAGGGAGAGCGAACAAGACCGCTCTCCCTTT
>CAYXKI010000182.1:0-3086 GCA_964465095.1 uncultured Ruminococcus sp. | reverse complement strand
ACCCCTTTGCAAAAGGACAAGACCACCTTACGGCGGTTTCCGGATGAGGCTTTGCCGGATATTCTCCGGCTGATGACCTTAAGCATTGCCAAGACCACTTCCACGGACCCGGCGATGGCAGGGACGGCGATTTTGTCGGCGATAAGCTATTGCTTGTCGGGACTGTACCGGATGGAGGGGAAAGCTTGTCACAGCGAGCCCTTGACCCTGTACTCTCTGATTCTGGCAGAGCCGTCGGAACTGAAATCCCCGGTGATTCACTTTGTGCGAAAGCCCTTTCACGACTTTGAGAAGCAGTGGAACGAGACCCACACCTTAGAGCTTCTGACCATCCAGGAACAGCGAAAAGCCTTAGAAAAAGAGGTGGACAGAATGCACAAAGAGGACGCAACCCCCGGAGAAATTGCGGAAAAGCTACAGAAACTCCGCAGAATGCCCACCGGGGACTTCCGGCGGATTGCGGTGGATGATGTAACCCCGGAGAGCCTTGTGCGACTGCTCTCTGTCAATGGATCTCTTCTCATGATCTCCGATGAGGCAGGGATGTTCGGGAACTTCGGGGGACGCTATTCCGGGGGAATCCCCAACGTGGATTTGCTTCTCAAGTGTTGGAACGGGGAGTCTTTTATCAGCGATCGGGTGATAACCGGCAACCTGAGTCTGGACAAGCCCTATCTCTCCGTCTGCCTTGCAGGACAGCCCTATATCTTAGAAACCCTGATGAAAAATCCGGCGTTTCTCATGAGTGGCTTGGTGGCGAGATTTCTCTATTGCTTCCCAAAGTCCAACATCGGCAAACGCAAATATGACACCAAGCCCATTCCCGAAAAAGTACGCCACTTGTATCACCAATTGGTGCAGATTCTGCTGGAGAAGAAGTTTGCAAGCCCTGTTCACGAAGAAAAACACCTCCACTTTGAAGAGGAGGCAGGGAAGAACTTTTCCTTTTATTTTGACACCAGCATTGAGCCCATGCAGACAAGAGATCTTGCAGAGTGCCGGGACTGGGGCGGAAAGTATCACGGCTTGATTCTAAGGCTTTGTGGGATTCTCCACTGCGTGGAATGTGCCTCCAAAGGGCTTACCCCGGAGGAAACCCCCGTTTCCAGTCAGACCCTCTGCCACGCCATTGACCTGGGGGATTATTACAAGGAACAGGCGATCTATGCCTATGGGCTGAAAGAAATCGATACCGAAATGCGGAAAGCAGAACACGTGCTGAAGAAGATCCGGGGGAAAGGGGTGAGAGAGATCCGGCAGAATGATTTGTATCGGTTGTGCCGTTGTAAGCTATTTCGAAATGCAGAAGATTTCGAGAATGTTTTGACATTGCTCGAAGAGTATGGATATATCTGCCGGGAAATCTACGAGAGTAAGAACCACAGAGAAAGTTCAACTGTGTATGTCAATCCAGGAATTTATTCAGTATAACACTTTATGGATTTGTCGAGTGTGTCGAGTGCGTCGAGTGTGGACTTTTTGCAAAATCAAAAAATAGACTGAAAATAAAGTCACGCTTATCTACACCCAACACTTGCGACATTTGTGGATTCGACCAGTGTGTCGAGTGTGGCGAGTGTGGACTTTCTGTATAAGAAAAAAACAATCTAACAGACAAAAAGATAATTAAATTAAATATATTAACTAAATAGAATCTATAAAATCTTGTTTTCTTCGTGTTTCAATTGTTGTACACCCAACACTCGCGACATTTGTGGATTCGACCAGTGTGTCAAATGATACCAATTCTTACAAAAATAAATTCCCCCTTGCATTTCCCGAAAAACTATGGTAAAATAGAAATCATGAACAAGTATGACGAAAAACAATCTTTGTAAAAAGAAAGAAAGGAAATCATTCATGAAGCATTGGAAACTTGGGCTGCTGACGGCACTGGGGGTCGGGCTGTTTGCCTTTGGGATTACCGCAGGGGCGGAGACGGCAGACGAACCGGTATCGGTTGCCACTGCCACGGTGACGGTGGCAAACACTTCTACTTCCGGGGATTGGTTCTGGTCGGAGGAGGGACAGCGGTATTATGTGACAGAGAGCGGAAGTCGCCTTGTGGGGACGACGGCGGTAATTGACGGGGTGCCCTATCTCTTTGGGGCAGATGGAAGTGAGCGTACCGGGTGGCAGACCGTGGAGGGCGTTCGTCGCTATTACTCCCCCTCTACCGGGGAGGCGGTCACCGGGTGGCTGCAATATGGGGATGCATACTATTATCTCTCTCCGGAAAAGGGAAAGCTGACCGGGGTGCAATATGGGCTGGAGAATCTCTTGCAGGAGGAAACTCCGGCAGACACGGTGTATCGCTTTGATGAGGAAAACGGTGCACTTTACCTGGGCTTTCAGTGGGACGAGAACGGTCGTTATTACGTGCAAGCAGACGGCACACAGGCAACCGGAGCGGTAGAGATTGATGGGGTCTGGTATTGCTTTGGAGAAGATGGCATACAGGAGACCGGCTTAGTAGCAATCGAGGGAACCCAATATTACTTCAAAGAGGACGGCAGCCTTTTGCAAAACGGGTCGGTTGTCTTAGAGGGGGTAACGTACCGTGCAGACAAGACCGGGGCACTGACGGCGGACAAGACCCGCATTGCCGGGACATCTCTTGCTACGGCAGAACAGATGCAGGCATACATTAAGTCCGTGAACCCCAATGTGGCACAGAGTGTCCTGGACATGATTCCCTATTATCTCAGCGAGGGGGAAGCCGAGGGGATTCGTGGGGACATTGCCTTTGCCCAATCCTGTCTGGAGACCGGGAACTTTACGTTTCAGGGGTCGGCGGTGACGTTGTCCCAGAATAACTTCTGTGGGATGGGGGTCACCAGCAACGGCGTAAAAGGGTGCAGTTTTGCCACCCCACAGCTTGGCATCCGGGCACAGATCCAGCATCTGAAAGCCTATGCCACCACGGACACCCTGAATCAGGCGTGCATCGACACCCGGTTCCAATACGTCCAACGGGGCTGTGCCC
Source organism: uncultured Ruminococcus sp. (assembly GCA_964465095.1). GTDB lineage: Bacteria > Bacillota > Clostridia > Oscillospirales > Ruminococcaceae > Ruminococcus_C. Next base: position 100 of record CAYXKI010000182.1, on the reverse strand, counting down.
CCTACGTAGAGTGGCTCGGTATCCCCGATAACCCCTACGGAAAAGGCTGGGCTGGGACTAAGGGGTACGGCGAACGTGTGCTTCGGGTGCTGGCGGCGAT
>CAYXKI010000181.1:0-3139 GCA_964465095.1 uncultured Ruminococcus sp. | reverse complement strand
TTCCCGGAATATGGCAAACTCTCCGGGCAGCCCATTGAAGAATTGCAGGCAGGGGCGAGAATTGAAGTGGGAGATATTAAGGAATCTCCTCTGGATTTTGCGGTCTGGAAAGCAGCAAAGCCCGGAGAGCCTTATTGGGAGTCTCCTTGGGGCAAGGGCAGACCCGGCTGGCACATTGAGTGCTCTGCCATGTCTTGCCACTATCTGGGAGAGACCTTTGACTTGCACTGTGGAGGACAGGATCTGATTTTCCCTCACCACGAAAACGAAATTGCACAGAGCGAGGCAGCAAACGGAAAGCCCTTTGCCCACTACTGGATGCACAATGGGTATATCAACATTGACAACAAGAAAATGTCCAAATCCCTGGGGAATTTCTTCACGGCACGGGAAGTGGCAGAACAGTATGGCTATGAGGTCATTCGCTATATGATGGTACAGGCACATTATCGTAGCCCCATTAACTATTGCAAGGAACTGCTGGACGCTTGTAAGGCTTCTCTGGAGCGTCTGTATGCTTGTCGGGAGACCTTGGATCGTGCCATTGCTGCGGCAAAGCCGGGTGTGGTTTCTGAAGAGGCAACCGAGACCTTTGCAAAGCGGAAAGCACAGTTTATCACTGCAATGGATGATGATCTGAACACCGCAGACGGCATGACCGCAATCTTTGAATTGGTACGGGAGCTGAACATTATGAGTGCGGATCCGACCACATCGAAAGAACAGCTTCAGGCAGGGGCTGCGTTGTTTGACGAACTCACCGAGGTTATGGGTCTCCTTTACAACCGCAAGGAAGAGGCGGCAATTCCACAGGAGGTATTGGATCTTGTGGAACAGCGGAAAGCTGCCAGAAAAGCAAAGGATTTCGCAGAAGCAGATCGCTTGCGAGATGCAATTACAACACTTGGCTATGCGGTACGAGAGACACGACAGGGGACGGAAATTACAAAGATTCAATAAATGAGGGCACTATGGCACTGAAAAATCATAAAAAAGGCATTACAAGACTGTTTCTTCTGATGGTTGTGATGACAATCCTTTGCTTTGGGGTGTTTTCTTGTTGCACCTATCTGGAACAGCAAAGCAAAACCTATGTGGATATGGGCAATGCGACGCTGGTACAGTTGGAAGATCCGGAGGAGGACGACCCGGCAATGCGGATGGAAACAAGCCTTGGCACAATCGTTGCGGTACTTTATCCGGAACAAGCCCCGGAGTATGTGGCACAGTTTACAGAGCTTGCACAGTCCGGGTATTATGACAACACCTATGTTTTCTCGGTGGAAGATGGCGTGTACTTTGAAGCCGGAAGCCCCAATCAGGATGGCAGCCTTGCTGTGGCAACAGACGACACCTATGAACGGGTAGAACAGGAAGTCAGCGCAGATTTGTGGCCCTTTCGTGGGGCGTTCTGTGTGCCGACCACGACCCAGGAGGGCAATGTGTGGGAGCGGATTACCGGAAAAACCGTGACCTATTGCGGTTCTCGGTTTGTGGTGTGCAATTCCATTGTCTTTGACGAGCCCACTAAGGAAGAACTGGAGTCGGTCTCTTCCAGTGCGGAAAAGGTGACAAATGCGTTCTTAGAACGAGGGGGAATCCCCAATTACTCTCAGCAGATGACGGTATTCGCCCAGGCGTATGGAGCGGAAAGCTTTGATACCATTGATGCAATCACTGCCGTTGCAACGGTAGATGCCACAGAAGAGGACGGATATACCCCACCGGAGGAAGATGTGCTGATTTTGTCGGTTACCATCGGGACGTATGGGGAATTTGCCGGGGAGTAAAGAAAAGAGGAATCACCTTGAGTTCCGAAAATTGGGTAAATTCCAGAAAAATCGTCTTTGAATTTATGAAATGCATACAAATGGGCTCGGGACTGGTTTGTGATTTCCTGCAATTCTGCCAAAATCCGAAAAAAGTCCATGCATTCCACTTTACAAATCCACGGAATTCGTGTATAATAAGAAAGATAGCATACAGAATATAGGCAGAAAGTCTGTGTCTGTGGCTAGGATAACACCGAAAAAGATTGTGCAGTGTTGTCCCATATTAAAGGAAGCGTTGTGGCTCTGTGCAGTGTTGCCTTCAGAGCCATGAAAAGGGGAATTGTTCCCCATGTGTTTCTTTTTGGGTGTGCCAAAAGGGGACACAAATAAAGGAGAGACGAAATTGGATAAATTTGTCATACACGGTGGACGTCGTCTGACCGGAGAGATCGAAGTCAGCGGAGCGAAGAATGCAGCAGTTGCTTTGATTCCTGCGGTGCTGCTTTGCGACGAGCCTTGTGTTCTGGAAAATGTACCGGATATCAGTGATGTTTCCATCAGCCTCAGAATTCTCTATGAGATGGGGGCACAGGTAGAATATCTGGATAAAACAACCGTGCGGATTTCCGCAGCAGGTCTTACCAATTATTGCGTGCCTTATGAGAGTGCACGAAAGATGCGTGCATCCTATTACTTCTTGGGGGCACTTCTTGGACGGTATGGGAAAGCGAGAGTTTCCATGCCCGGGGGATGTCCTCTTGGGGATCGCCCCATTGATCAGCACCTGAAAGCATTTTCTGCTTTGGGGGCGACTTGTAGCATTGACCATGGGATGGTAGATCTTACCGCAGAGAAGCTGACCGGAAGCCAGATTTACTTAGATGTGGTTTCCGTTGGTGCAACCATGAATGCCATGCTTGCAGCAGTGCGGGCACAGGGCTTGACCATTATTGAAAATGCTGCCAAAGAGCCTCATATTGTAGACCTTGCGAACTTTTTGAACTCTATGGGTGCAGATATTATGGGGGCAGGAACGGATGTCATTAAGATCCGTGGGGTAGACCATATGCATGGGACGACTTATTCTGTCATTCCCGATCAGATCGAAGCCGGAACATTTATGATTGCAGCAGCAGCAACCGGTGGGGATGTGATTGTAAAGAACGTCACCCCGAAGCATCTGGAACCTATTACCAGCAAGCTGCGGAAAATCGGCGTGAATATTGAAGAATACGATGACAGTGTCCGGGTCTGGGTAGACGGTCCTTTGGTTCGTACCAACGTGAAGACCATGCCACACCCCGGTTTCCCGACGGATATGCAGCCCCAGATTACCACGCTTCTGACACTGGCAGAGGGCACAAGCA
>CAYXKI010000180.1:0-3148 GCA_964465095.1 uncultured Ruminococcus sp. | reverse complement strand
TATTCAAGTAGATGTGCAACAAAGCCGTCAGGCGGTCTTTGTGCGGTGTCGCCTTTATAACCTTATCGGTTATTGACCGCCTCCGGATATAAATCGTGATGTGTCAGCCGTTCCCAGGCAACCTGTTCCCATTTCGTACCGGGCTTGCCATAATTGCAATAGGGATCAATGGAAATGCCACCTCTTGGGAGGAACTTTCCCCACACTTCAAGATATGCCGGATCCATCAGTGCCACCAGATCCTTGAGAATAATATTGACGCAATCTTCATGAAAATCACCGTGGTTGCGAAAGCTGAACAGATAAAGCTTTAAGGACTTACTCTCAACCATCCGCTCTCTTGGTACATAGGAGATGTACAACGTGGCGAAATCCGGCTGTCCGGTAATGGGGCAAAGGCTTGTAAACTCCGGGCAATTGAATTTAACGAAATATTCCCTGTCCGGATGCTTGTTAGGAAATGTCTCCAACACTTCGGGATTGTAATCGCTTTTATATTGTGTATGCTGATTGCCCAGGAGGGTGATCTCCCCTGTTTCTTCTTTGCTTCTTCCTGCCATATTCGTTTCCTCCTAGTCTTGCAATGCCGGATCGGCTACGCCATTTGCCGCAAAGGCAGCCGCTCTATCTCTGCACGTACCGCAAACGCCACAAGGACGTTCGCCACCCTCATAGCAACTCCAAGTCAGATGATACGGTGCACCAAGTTCCAATCCTTTTTTAACGACCTCTGCCTTTGTCCAATTGACAAAAGGGGCTTCGATGTGAAGCTGATTGCCACTTCCAAGATAAATTGCTTGGTGCATTGCCTCATGAAATGCCTCGCTGCAATCCGGATAGGCGTTGCCGGCTGCGTCATCGCTATGTGCACCATAATAGATCACCTGACAGCCATTGGACAGAGCGATACTTGCAGCGGAGGAAAGGAATAATCCATTCCGGAAAGGCACATAAGTCGAAACCGGGCTGCCCTCTGTTTTGGAAAGCTGCTCTGCATAACTCTCTTTGGGAATTTCTTGAGATGACCCCTTTAACAGAGAACAATCAGAGTCTGCAAAAATCAAAGACAAGTCCAAGGTTTTCCACGCTACGCCATAATGGGCAGCAATTGCCTTGGCAGCTTCGATTTCTTTGGTGTGCTTTTGTCCATAAAATACAGACAACGCCAGAACCTCTTCTGCGCCATATTCCCGGACAGCCAGTGCAAGACAGGTGGTGCTGTCTACGCCGCCGCTAAAAAGTACAAGTGCTTTCATAGAAATCTCCTCCTATTGCAATAATGCCTGTAGTGCAGGGTCTGTCTGAAACGCCCCACAGAACGTCTGGGTGGTTGTTTTTGCCGGAACATTCCGGATTCCTCTTGCAGTCATGCAGCTATGAGAACCGGTAATAATAACCCCTACATCCGGTGTCTGGGCTGCCTCCATGAGGATTTCCGCAATGTCTGTACCAAGCCGTTCCTGTAATTGCAGCCGCTTTGCAGCCATGTCACAGATCCGGGCAATTTTGCTGAGTCCGATGACACGATCTCTCGGAACATACGCCACATTGACGTGCATATCGTACATCAGTGCCATGTGATGTTCGCAATAGCTGAACACGCTGATATCTTTCATCACCACTGCTGTCTTTGCCATTTTCGGATCCGGTGCTGTAAAAGTCTTTCCGAATTGTTCTGCAATTTCGTGATTGGTATAGGCGATTCCGGCAAAGACTTCTTCATACATCCGTGCCACTCGTGCCGGTGTTTCCTGTAACCCCTCCCGGTCAGGATCTTCCCCGATGGCTTCTAAAATCCCCCGGATGTGCTGTTCAATTGCCTTTGTATCCATGTTCTCTCCCCCTTAAACTCCACGGATGTTAGGATCCCAGATGTGTTTGTGTAGCTGAAGCTGCAAGCGTACTTTATTCAGTCGGTGCTGAATGAGAAATGCAGCAATATCTGCCGGTTCAATCTGCCCGAAAACAGGGCTGAGAAAAACCGTACATCTTGCAGTCAGGGCATACTGTCGGATAATGGTCAGCGCCCGTTCCAGATCCTCATGGCTGCCCACAACAAATTTTACTGCATCCTTATTCTGTAGTAGCATGAAATTCTCCGGAAGCATATTGGACTCCATGCCACTTCCCGGCAGCTTATAATCCATAGTAAAGGATGGACGGAAAGAAAGTGCCGCAAATTCCTGTAGTGGCACGCTGCCATTGGTTTCGATTTCCACCCGATAACCCAAAGCACTGAGAGACGTAATTAAGGAGGCGATTCCTGGCTGTAAAAGGGGTTCTCCGCCGGTCAGGGTAACGCTGTGAATGCCTGAGTGCTGAACAAAGGCAACCAGTTCTTCTGTTGTCATAGTCTCTGCCGGAACGTCTGCTTCATTTGCCCATTGGGTATCACAGAATTCGCAGGCAAGGTTGCACCCTTTGAACCGCAAAAAGACAGCCGGTTCTCCGGCATGGGTGCCCTCTCCGTTGATACTGATGAATTTCTCTACCACTGCAAATTGATTTGATTTCATGTCATTCTCCTTCATAGCACGCTCCATTTTCCGGTGTTTCATAAACCATTACTTGCTGAACCGGCAAGCCCTTTGCAAGCAAGGTGTCGTAAAAACATTTTGCAAAATTTTCCGCAGTCGGACGGAAAGGAACGCCAATCAGTCGAAAGCCCTCTGCACAAAGGGCTTCGATGGTAGTGGATTGGAGGGTTTTCTCCTCATAGATCAAGGCGTGGTCATAGCTGTCTGCTAAGGCACGCACCTCTTTTTTCAGATCTCCAAAATCCAGAATCATTCCACGCTTTGCCCCGGTACTCTGGAGTGTTTCTCCGGCGACAACAACCTCGATTTTCCAAGTGTGTCCATGAAGATTCGAACATTTCCCCTGATAGCCGGCAAGAAAATGTGCACTATCAAAGGAGGCGGATGTTTTCAGTTTATACATTACAATCGTCCTCCATAAAAAAACAGTCGCCCGATTTCCCAAGCGACTGCACCCGATTTAGAACTTGTTCTCATTTGATCTGTTCGAAATCATCGAAACAGATCTTTCTCTTTTGATACAGATGCCCTGGTTTTGTTTATAGACAGGATGGCGCAAACGAACTGTCCTTTTTTCTTATTTTAGCATAGTTTTTGGTGCGTGTCAAGGA
>CAYXKI010000179.1:0-3218 GCA_964465095.1 uncultured Ruminococcus sp. | reverse complement strand
AAAATACGAAAATCAGTTTTCACATTGTCTTTTCTCAATATCTATATATCATATCTATCGTTGAAAATGTTCCACCGGAACATTTTCAAGAGATTGCTTCTGGGGAACATTGAGAAAGGGAGAGCGGTCTTGTTCGCTCTCCCTCGAAATCCTGTCGGATTTCTCACCCTCTTGTCCGCGCGCCTGTGGCATGGCGCAGAGTGTTTCGCTGTCTGCGGACAGCGACAAGGGGCGTTGCCCCTTGACCCTAGCAGCATTTTTTATAAAATTGCTGCACCAAAAAATCTTATGGCTGTGGTAACTTGATTTTCGTATTTAACAATTTGATTTTCCCATATTACAACAGAAACGGTGAGAAAATGAAACGAGAAGAAATCATACAGACGCTAGACAGACTTCTCCACGATTGCAAGCTTGACGAGGCGGAAGCTTTTCTGGCGAAAGAAATTGCAAAAGCAGAAAGTGCACAGGATGATTCCCTTGTCCTTTCCCTGCGCAACGAGCAAATCGGGTTTTTCCGGGATTGCGGAAAATTCCCGGAGGCACTGGAAACAGCAAGAAAGCTTCGGGAACAACTGGAGTCCAAAGGAGACACCCACTCTGTGGTCTATGCCACAACCCTGCTAAACTGTGCCAACGCCTATCGGGCTGCCGGAGAATATGGGATGGCATTTGATGCCTATGAGATCGTACAAAAGCTGTATGAAACCCTTCTCCCGGAAACCGACGGACGGGTGGCAAGTTTCTGGAACAATCTGGCGCTTCTCTATCAGGAAACCCAGCAGTGGGAAAACGCCTGCACCTGTCTGGAAAAAGCCCTTTCTCTGGTACGCCTTGGCGGACAAGACCGGACACGAATTGCAATTTCCTGTACCAATCTTGCAGTTTGTCGACTGCGACTTTCTGAAACAGAAACTGCCCTCTCTCTGCTAAAAGAAGCCGATGAAATTCTGGCAGGATGTTCCCCCTCTGACTTTCACTATAGCGCAACGCTGGCTGCCTTTGGGGATGCCTATTATCAGAAAAAGCAATATGCCCTTGCAGCAGAGTATTATGAAATGGCACTGTCGGAAATTGAACTCCATATGGGGCGAAATAATTTCTATGATATCGTGCTGGAAAATCTTGCGACAACCTATCAGGCACAGGGCACAAAACGTCCGGTATTTTCGGGAATGGAACTTTGCAAGCGGTTTTATAAGCACTTCGGTGCACCGATGTTAGAGCGGAATTTCCCGGAACTTCTGCCCAAATTGACCATTGGTCTGTTTGGAGAGGGGTCGGAATGCCTTGGCTTTGATGATGCCCTTTCCAGAGATCACGATTTCGGACCGGGGTTTTGTATCCTCGTTCCCAATGATACCGAAGAAAAAGACCGTCAGGCGTTGCAAGATGCCTATGACCATCTGCCCAGTTGCTATTATGGGGTGAAACGACTGGAAATGCCACAGGCAAATGGACGGGTAGGCGTTTGTACTGAAACCGGGTTTTATTCCCGGGTGCTTCATCTCACGGAACTTCCGAAAAAGGACATTCTGTGGCTTCGCACGGCGGAATGCGACCTTGCCGCAGCGTGCAGCGGAGAGATTTTCCGGGATGACAGCGGCAACTTTACCAGACAGCGACGCATTCTGAAAAACGGTATGCCAAAAGGGGTACGGATGCGACACATGGCACAGCACCTTGGCAAAATGGCACAGTGCGGACAATATAATTTTCCGAGAATGCGAAAGCGGCAGGAATTTGCAGCAGCCCAGCTTTATCTCACAGAGTTCTGCACCCACGCCATGGAACTGTTGCATCTCCTTGCCGGAGAATATGCCCCCTATCAGAAGTGGCTGGTACGCAGTACCAAAAATCTGGGGCAGTTTTCAAAGGCTGCCGAAAAATTGGAACAACTTTTGCTTTTGCCCCCAAAGTCGAAAGAGGGCGACCCGGACAGGGCAGTGCATATTATAGAAGAACTTTGTGAAGAGATCCGAAAAGCGGTGGTCAAACAAACCGGGATTTCGGACAAAAAGGAGGAATATCTGATGGAAACCGCAGAGAAGTTAGTAGAACATGCAGAAGAACAGGAAAAGCGAGAGGAACTGATCCGCACTCTGGTAAAGATAGAGTTTGAAACCTTTGATCGGGTGGAAAATCTGGACGGCAGAGCGGAGTGTCAGGACAACTGGGAGACCTTTTCCATTATGCGTACCAGTCAATATGCCCACTGGGAAAATGAGATGTTAGCACAGTGGATCCGGGAATTTCAGGATGCCAATCAGCAAGGGCGGAATCTGATTTCGGAGAAATATGCACGAATGATGGAAAGCACCGACCCGGAACTCTATGCAGAGATGGTGGACAAATTGCCGGTACTTTCTGAGGAGTTTCTCGCCCTCCGGGAGTCCATTGTCGCCATTCAGGTGACATGGATGGAGGAGTTTTCCAAGGCATATCCCAATCTCGCTTTGCGTTCCCGTGTCATTTACACCACAGAGGACACCAAGTGGGAGACCTCTTATGAAACTTATCTCCGTGGAGAACTCTCGGTGTATTCTTTTGACCTGTTGTATCTATATGGACGCTGGGTTGCCGGGCTTTATCAACAAGGCGAAAATCTCACCACGCTGACCATGGCAGAGACTGCACGGCTTTACGGCTATCAGAGTCTGGAAGATGCAGAAGCACATTCCGGGATAGAAATGTAGTTTGAATCCTGTCACCTGAAAAATATCGCAAAATTCCCCACACCTCTCCGACAATCGCTGGAGAAGATGTGGGGAATTGTTTTTATCCTGTCGGAAAGGGGCTTTTTCTCGCAGATTTCCGCAAAAAAGCCATCTTTTTTTCTCTGGTATTCATTTCCGGGATTTGTTACAATGGAAGTATCACATGGGAATCAGGTTTTAGAAAACGCTCTAGACAGAAGAATTTTTCTCTCTATAATAATTTTTTCGTTGAAAATGTTCCACCGGAACATTTTCAAGAGTATCGTGTTCTCGTACATTTAGAAAGGGAGAGCGGTCTTGTTCGCTCTCCCTCGAAAAGCTGTCGCTTTTCTCACCCTCTGCTCCGCGCGCATGAGTATTGCGCGGAGTGTTTCGCTGTCTGCGGACAGCGACAAGGGGCTACTCGCCCCCACGGGCAACACCACGCAAAGCTTGCACGTCATCTGCTTGCAGATTTTCCGTCATCTTGCACCATTCCTCCTTGGAATACACAAAGTATTC
>CAYXKI010000178.1:0-3238 GCA_964465095.1 uncultured Ruminococcus sp. | reverse complement strand
CGTCATAGCACAAGCTGACAAAAAATCTGACTGCGCATCTGACGCACAATCCTTGCGTGGTATCGCCCGACCCCTAGCAGCATTTTTTACAAAATTGCTGCACCAAAAAATCTTCTGGCTGAGTGAACTTGTTTTCTACGGTTAGCTTACAACACTACCGTATACCCCTTTTCCTCCACCGCAGCTTTCAATGTCTCATCCTCCACCGGTGCTGTCAGAGTGAGAACGGCTGTGCCCTTCTCATGGCTTACCACAGCTTCTGCTACCTCCGGGAATGCCTCTAGCGTTTTCTTCACGGTTGCTTCGCAATGTGGGCACATCATGCCCTCAATTTTCATGGTTTTTGTCATCATTTTTTCCTCCATTTTCTGATTTTCTCCCTCCAGCGTCAAATTTGCCAAATGATCTCTCCGGGGCTTATCTTTTCGGGTCGAAGAGAGGTTTACAAAATTCAGTCGCAGTGCATTAGACACCACGCAGACGCTGGAAAGGCTCATGGCTGCTGCCCCGAACATGGGGCTTAACTCCCACCCGAAAAGCGGAATCCACACACCGGCTGCCAGGGGAATCCCAAGGACGTTATAGAAAAACGCCCAGAACAGATTCTCGTGAATGTTCCGGATTACCCGGCGGCTAAGACGGATGGCTTTGGGCACATCGGAGAGATTACTGTGCATCAGCACCACATCCGCAGCATCAATGGCAACATCTGTCCCTGCCCCAATGGCAATACCAATCTCTGCACGAGTCAGTGCCGGGGCATCGTTGATTCCATCCCCCACCATCAGAGTTTTCCCCTGCTTGGACAGAGAAGCCACCACCTGTTCTTTTCCCTCCGGCAAGACCCTGGCAACCACCTTGGAAATCCCCACTTGGGCTGCAATGGCGTTTGCTGTCGCCACATTGTCACCGGTAAGCATAACCACCTGAATTCCCATGTTCTTTAGCTGTGCCACCGCTTCCTTGCTGTCGGGTTTTATCACATCTGCCACCGCAAGAATCCCCAGAAAGCGTTCTTCCGTGGCAAACAAAAGGGGCGTTTTCCCGGAGGCTGCATATGCTGCTGCCTGTTTTTTCGCCGTTTCCGGAACAGGAACGACCGCCTCCAGAAACCGCAGATTGCCCCCGAAAATTCGTCTACCCTCCCAGACCCCGGAAAGTCCATTTCCCGGATGGGCAGCAAACCCGGTAATCTCTGCCCCGGAAACATTCTGCGTCTCTCCATAACCTAGCACCGCCTTAGCAAGAGGGTGTTCGCTTTTCTGTTCCAAGCCCACTGCAAGGGCGAGGAGTGTTTCTTTTTCCCCCTCTTCCGGGACATAAACATCGGTGACACAAGGCGTGCCGGCAGTAATTGTTCCGGTTTTATCCAGTGCCACAATCTGCACCTTTCCGGTTGCCTCCAGAGAAGCGGCGGTCTTAAAGAGAATTCCTGCCTTTGCCCCCATACCACTGCCGACCATAATGGCAACCGGCGTAGCAAGTCCAAGGGCACAAGGGCAGCTAATCACAAGCACCGAAACCCCACGGGTCAGAGCGTATCCGAAAGTATGCCCCGTCACAAGCCACACAAGCACCGTCACCAAGGCAATTCCAAGAACAACCGGCACAAAGACCCCGGAAACTTTGTCTGCGATTTTCGCAATGGGTGCTTTTGTGGCTGCGGCATCGCTTACCATCTGAATAATCCGGGAGAGGGTGGTGTCCTCTCCCACTTTTGTGGCACGGCATTTTAAAAAGCCGGATTGGTTGATGGTTGCGGCACAAACGGTATGCCCCGGCTCTTTTTCTACCGGGAGGCTTTCTCCTGTCAGGGCAGACTCATCCACGGCACTTTGTCCCTCTAATACCACACCATCCACCGGAATCCGCTCTCCGGGACGAATGAGGAAAATCTCCCCAAGTGCTACCTCCTCCGGGGAAACCGTCACTTCTTTTCCCTCTCGCAACACCACCGCTGTCTCCGGAGAAAGTGCCATAAGACTCTCCAAAGCAGAAGTGGTCTTTCCCTTTGCACGGGCTTCCAGAAGCTTCCCCAAGGTAATCAGGGTCAGGATGGTTCCGGCAGATTCAAAATAGAGGGAGTCCATATACCCCATCAATGCCTCACTATCCCCGGCAGTCTGTGCCGCCGTCATGGCAAAAAGCACGTAGACGCTATAGAGAAACGCTGCCCCTGCCCCAAGGGAGACAAGGGTATCCATATTCGGTGCACGGTGCAAAAGCCCACGAAGTCCACTCTGAAAAAACTTCCGGTTTACCACCAGAATTCCAATGGTGAGAAGCAGTTGTACCAGCCCCATTGCCACATGATTTCCATCAAAAAAGTGTGGAAGCGGTGCGCCCCACATCATATGTCCCATGGAAAAATACAACAGCACCACCAAAAGGCAGGCAGAAACCACAAACCGCTTGACAAGGGCTTTCCATTCCTGTTGTCGGGTCGGGGGTTCTCCATCGGCAGAAGCCGAAGCTTTCCCTTTTTTCTCTGCAAGAGAAGCCCCATACCCGGCTTTCTCCACTGCCCGGACAATCTCCTCTGAAGTGGCATTTCCCTCCACCATCATAGAGTTGGTGAGCAGATTGACGCTACAGCTTTCCACCCCCTCTACAGCAGAAACCGCCTTTTCCACCCGGGCACTACACGCAGCACAACTCATCCCGGTTACCGTATATTTTATCATACCAATCCCCTTTCTGGAGGCAACACCGTACAAAGACCCAGCGATGTTCCCTCTATTTCATCAGCTTTTGTAGTGTTGCCACAAGTTCATCAATGACCTCATCTTTTCCCTGACGAATGTCCTCTGCCACGCAGGTACGAATGTGGGTAGCAAGAAGTTCTTTCTGAAACGAATTCAGCGCAGCCGTCACCGCAGAGACCTGCACCAGAATTTCCGGGCAATAGCTGTCCCGTTCCACCATTCCACGAAGCCCCCGAACCTGTCCCTCAATGCGATTGAGACGATTAATCAGAAGCCTCCGTTCTTCCTCCGTGCGTTCTTTTGTCTTATGACAGGCGCAACAATGTTTTTCTTCCATATATGGTTTCCTCCTTTTGGGGGTGTATTCCTACTTTTAAAATCAAGTTTCTTTCAATGCAGCAATAGCTAGTGTAGTAATCTTATCGCACGAATCAAGTAATCACAGCCAGAAGATTTTTTTGATGCAGCAATTTTTGTAAAAAAATGCTGCTAGGGGTCAAGGGGGCAACGCCCCATTGTCGCTGTCCGCAGAC
>CAYXKI010000177.1:0-3255 GCA_964465095.1 uncultured Ruminococcus sp. | reverse complement strand
GCTGTGCAGAACCGATCAGCTTGCCGTTCAGTTCCGGAATAACCAGACCGATTGCCTTAGCAGCACCGGTAGAGTTCGGAACGATGTTTACAGCGCCAGCTCTTGCTCTTCTCAGGTCGCCCTTTCTGTGAGGACCATCCAGGATCATCTGATCGCCGGTGTAAGCGTGAATTGTGCTCATGATACCGCTCTGGATCGGAGCATAGTCGTTCAGAGCCTTAGCCATAGGTGCCAGGCAGTTTGTGGTGCAAGATGCAGCAGAAATGATCTTGTCATCAGCAGTCAGTGTATTGTGGTTTACATTGTAAACGATTGTCGGCAGATCATTACCAGCCGGTGCAGAAATAACAACCTTCTTTGCACCTGCATCAATATGAGCCTGAGACTTTGCCTTGGATACATAGAAACCTGTGCACTCCAGAACAACGTCTACACCGATCTCGCCCCAAGGCAGCTCAGCAGCGTTTGCCTTTGCATAAATCTTCAGGGTCTTGCCATCAACTGTGATTGTACCAGCCTCATCATCAGCCGTTACAGTGTGCAGATTCTCGCCAACCTTACCACAATAACCGCCCTGTGCGGTATCGTACTTCAGCAGATGTGCCAGCATGGAAGGCTTTGTCAGGTCGTTGATTGCAACAACCTCATAACCCTCTGCACCGAACATCTGACGGAATGCAAGACGACCGATACGGCCAAAACCATTAATAGCAACTTTAACTGACATTGGAATTACCTCCTAAAATTTGAGCATCCTCGAAAAAAAGAATTCCTTTTCTCCGAAGTTCTCGTTTTATATTCTTATTGTACACCATTTCCGGAAAAATTACAAGCACTTTTTGAGAAAATTCAGAGGTAGTTGATATAAGTTCTATTATTTTCTAAGATTTATAAAAAAATCGGTGGTGGTATTTGTGAATAGTGCACAAATGTCAAAAATGTTTTCCCGGAATATTCTTGACAAATCGGTAGAACCCCCCACTCCCCACAAAACCCACACACGCTCCCTTGACAACCCACCAAAAATCTGCTATACTCTCTATAGAGGTGTTATCCTCTCTTTCGCTATAGAGTTTGCGGTGTTGCGTATGCCGCCTGTCGTTGGGGAGATCCCCGGAAAGGACGGTGCCTCTCTTGCTTCGTGCAACAGGCTCAAAAAAAGAACTCACAGCACAGACATACTATCCAAAGGTTGCAGATGTGTTAGAACACAGTACAGTACAACGACTGCGTCTCTTTCGACATCATGTACACACAACTCGTTTTCAACATAGTGTCAACGTATCCTATTATAGCTATTTAATTTGCCGGCGATTTCGCTGGGATGCTGTTTCCGCAGCACGTGCCGGCTTGTTACATGACCTTTATTTTTACGAAACCTGCGAGTATGACCGGAATTCTGACCCGGATCACACTTCACACTTTGCTGCACATCCAAAGCTTGCCCTACAAAATGCAGCAGAAGAATTTTCCCTGAACGAAAAAGAAGAAGATATGATTCTCCATCATATGTGGCCGGCTGTACCGGATCGACCACGCTGCAAAGAGGGCTATGTGATCGTATTTGTCGATAAGATGGCAGCAATCATGGAATATGCCGTGCCATTCTGGCACAAGATAAAACGGCGGTGTACAAAAGCCGTCTGAACGGGAGCCTATGCATCTAGGCTGAGAGGAAACGCAAACGTTTCGACCGCACCTGATTTGGATAATGCCAACGGAGGTAACTGAGAAAAAGACAACGCTGGGGAAAACTCCACAGCACTGCCAGAATGCGTTTCAGCGTGCCAGATGCTGGAACGCTTTTTTCATTATAGTCATTATAGATAGAAAGGAAGATACATATCATGAAACCGTCCAAAGCAGCATATCAATTGTATGCAATTACTGCACCCCATGCAAATTTAATGGATCAGGTTCGTGCAGCAATTGCCGGTGGGATTACAATGTTACAAATCCGGGAGAAAAATTGCACCACAAAGCGTCTGATTGAACTTGCATATCCTATTGTAACACTTTGTAAAAGTGCCGGCGTGCCCTGTTTGATTAACGACGATGTAGAGGCAGCCCGTGTCCTTGGGGCAGATGGTGTCCATGTGGGGCAAAAAGATATGAAGCTGAAAAAAGCGAGAGAAATCTTAGGAGAAAATGCGATTATTGGCACAAGTGCACACAATCTGAAAGAGGCGATCAAAGCCCAGGAAGAAGGGGCAGATTATATTGGCTGTGGGGCACTTTTCCGCACCGGCACAAAGTCTGATGCAACCCCGCTTGCAATTGACACCCTAAAAGAAATCCGGGCAGCGGTTTCCATTCCTGTCGTTGCCATTGGTGGAATCACGCCGGAAAATCTGCCGAATCTTTATCACACAGGCATTGATGGAATTGCAGTTGTTTCCTCGATTTTCGGGCAGCCGGATGTAAAAAAAGCTACAGAAAACCTGATCGCCATGACAACCGGAACCCTTTGCAAGGAGAACCCATGAAGTGTGCCCCTGTTTTAACCATTGCCGGCAGTGACAGCAGTGGCGGTGCCGGCATACAAGCGGATCTGAAAACAATCACCATGCTTGGTGGCTATGGAATGAGTGCAATTACAGCACTGACTGCCCAGAACACCATGGGAGTCTATGGGATCTCCCCGGTATCTCCGGCGTTTTTGCAGCAACAACTTACAGCAGTATTTACAGACATTCCCCCTGTTGCCGT
Organism: uncultured Ruminococcus sp.; assembly: GCA_964465095.1. Classification (GTDB taxonomy): domain Bacteria; phylum Bacillota; class Clostridia; order Oscillospirales; family Ruminococcaceae; genus Ruminococcus_C. The sequence continues at coordinate 546 of CAYXKI010000177.1, read as the reverse complement.
AAAAATCGGCATGGTTTATGATGCACCGCAGATTGCCGTAATCGCCGAGACCCTAAAAAAATATCAGCCTGCCTATGTGGTGTTAGACCCGGTTATGGTTTCCACAAGTGGAAATACCCTTTTAAAAGATAAGGCACTGGATGCACTGAGAGAACAGTTATTTCCCTTGGCATCACTGATCACCCCAAACATTCCGGAAGCGGAAGTTCTGACCGAAATGAAACTTTCCACCTCGGAAGAACTGGAAACTGCCGCCAGAATATTGGGAGAAACCTATCACACTGCAATTCTCTTAAAAGGCGGTCACAGCCCGATGCACTGCAATGATTTCCTCTATGCAGAGGGAAAAGGCACCTGGATTTTGGGAGAGCGGATTCACACAAAAAACACCCATGGTACCGGGTGCACCCTCTCCTCCGCCATTGCCACAGCATTGGCACAAGGGTACAATCTACAAGACAGCGTAAAGCGAGGAAAAGACTATATCACCCATGCCCTCCAAGCAGGTCTTACCTTGGGACACGGAAACGGACCGATTGCACATAA
>CAYXKI010000176.1:0-3255 GCA_964465095.1 uncultured Ruminococcus sp. | reverse complement strand
TTCCATCTCCTTGGTAAGAGAAGTAATCAACTCCTCCAGTTCTGCCTTTGCGGTTTCCGCATCTTTCATCTGTTCTGACAAGAAGCGATACCGATTGGAAACTTCTTCATATTCCGCAATGGCTGCCACATTTACCGTACCCAATGCACGAATCCGACTTTTCAGACTCTGGAGATCTCGTTGTGCTTGTTGTAAATCCTCCAATGGCTGTGCCAAAGACTGCGCCTCTGAAAGAGAGAGTTCGTACTGTTCGAAAAGCTGACGGATCACGCCATCATATTCTCCCTGTACCGATGCCCTCCGTTCTTCCATACGATTCATCTCACCGGAGAACTTCTCTCTTGTGGCATTTGTCTCCTGCAAGCCGCTTTGCAATTCCCGGATCTGTCTTTCTTGAGTATCATGCACCTGTTGCCAATGACGGATTTGTGCAGACGCATTGGTTCGATTGTCCCGGATTTCCTGAATTCGTCCATTCCCCTCTGCAATCTCTGCTTCTTTCTGGGCAATCCGCTGTGTTTGCAGTGCATAATCTGCTTTCATCTGCTTCAGACGCTCTTCCATGGCTTTTTGCTGTCCGGATTGCTGAGACTGTTCTCGCTTTAGGGTTTCCAGGTCTTTTTCCAGTTCCATCCGACTAAGTTTCAACTGTGCCCGTTCTTCCGACAACTGTGCCTGTTGCTGTTGCAACGCACTTTTCTGATCCGCTTCCAGTGCCAGCGTCTTTTGCGCCGCCGCAATCTGTTCTACGGTTTCTGTGGCTTTCCGCTTTGCATCCTCATGCTTTTCTGTCGTCTCTTTCAAACGGCTTTCTAGCTGTTCGCCCTCTGCACCGGCTTCCCGGAAACGCTCCTTTGCCTGCTGTGCCATATAGCGATATTTTTCCAGTTGTGCTGCCGCTTCCACCTGTTTTGCCTGTGCAACGCTGCAATCCTCTTGCAGTTGTTCCATCTGCTGTTGCAACTGTACCGATTGCTGTTGTGCTTTCTGAAAAGCTGCGGTTGCCTGCTGTTCCTGCTGTTCCAGCGTCTGCACCTGCACTTCAAGTTCTGTCAGTTCTGCCTTTCTGGTCAGCATTCCACCGGAACGCATTGCCGAACCACCGGTGAAAGAACCTCCTGCGTTAATGACCTGTCCATCCAATGTGACAATCCGGAAACGATACCGATAGGCTTTTGCAAGTTCTGTTGCCGCGTCCAAATCCTCTGCCACAACAATTCTCCCCAGTAAAAACCGGACAATATCTGCATATTGTGGGGCATATTGCACCAGATTACAGGCAAGGTCAACAAAGCCCTCCTGCCGCTCCAGACCCGTTTCCTGCAAGGACTTGCCATGAACTGAGGTCAGAGGGAGAAAAGTCGCTCTTCCTGCCCGATTTTGTGCCAGATAGCGAATCCACTGTTTGGCTGCATTTTCATCTGCCACAATCAGGTTTTGCATTGCACCGCCCAGTGCTGTTTCAATGGCAACGCCATATTTCTGATTGGTTGTAATCAGTTGTGCCACAGTGCCGAAAACACCGTGGGGCTTTCCGCCATCTGCACGAAGCACTGCCTTGACTGCGCCGGAGAAGCCCTCCATGTTTCGCTCCATGTCCTGTAAAAGTTTCTGTCGCTGACGCTTTTCCCGGAGGGCAAACATCGCCTGTTCTCTGGCTTTTCTGCCGGTTTCCAATGCCTGTACCGCATTGGCATATCGTTTCTGAAAGCCATCTCGCTGATTCTGCACCTGTTCCAGACGTTCTGCCGTTTCCTGCGCCGTCTTTTCCACTTCCAAAAGCTGCTTACTCTGTGCATCCTGTGCCTGTCCCAAAGCGTTCTGTCGCATTCTCTGCTGTGCAAGCTGTGCCCGGAGTTCTTCCTGCTGTCCGGCAGTTGTCTGCTGTAGCACCTTGAGTTCGCTTTGCTGCACGTACAATTGTTGCAGCATGTGGTTTGCCTGTTCATACTCTTTTCCACGATCCGCCGCAAGCTGTTCCAGCTTGTTCCAAGCTTCCTCGCTTTCCTGCTGCTGCAAAATAAGCTGTGCTTTCTGCTGTTCCAAAGAAGCTTGCTGTCGGGACAAGGTTTCTGCCCGGGACTGCATCTCTGTCGACTGCGAGGTGGTTTCCGCCATCTGCTGTTCCAGTTGTGCCATTGTTTCTTTGGCGTGATGGATTTCATTTTCGCATACCGCAACCGTTGCATGGAGTGCTGTAACTTCTTCCTCCGCCTTTTGTATTTCCTGACGGATGGCTTCCATTTTCAGCGTGCTCTCCTGCATCTGTCGATACCCTTCCTGCACTTTGGCATCTGCACGCTGAATTTCTCGTTCTGCGTTCTGAAATTCTGCCTGTGCCTGTAGATATCCATCCGACAATCCGCTAAGTTTTTCTCGCAATGCGGCAAGTCTTCGCACCCAGAGAGAAATCTCAAGCTGTTTCTGTTCTCCTGCCAGAGCGACATATTGCTTTGCCTTTTCTGCTTGCTGTCGCAACGGTTCTACTCTGGACTCCAGTTCTGCCACAATGTCCTGCAACCGCACCAGATTTTCCTGTGCAGCATCCAGTTTCCGCTGTGCCTCCTGCTTTTTATACCGGAACTTTGAAACTCCTGCTGCCTCTTCGAAAATATCTCTTCGATCTGTACTCTTTGCACTGACGATTTCCGCAATTCTTCCCTGTCCGATAATGGCATAGCCATCTCTGCCCATACCGGTATCCATAAACAGTTCCGTCACGTCTTTCAGACGGACACTTTTCCCGTTGATGCGGTACTCACTGTCACCGCTGCGATACAGCTTTCTGGTGACACTGACTACCTCACCATATTCTTCTCCCAATTCCCCGGTTCCGTTGTTGATTTCCAACGTCACCGCTGCAAAGCCCATGGGCTTTCTTGTTTTTGTACCGGAAAAAATAACATCCTCCATCTTGTTTCCACGGAGCGTTTTGGTGGATTGTTCTCCAAGAACCCATCGCACCGCATCGCCAATGTTACTTTTTCCGCTGCCATTGGGTCCCACAACAGCCGTCAGACCCTTGTCAAATGACAGCTTTATTTTATCCGGAAAGGATTTGAAGCCTTGCAACTCCAACGACTGTAGATACATAATACACTTCCTTTGTCAAAAAGTTTTAAGGCGACACCGCACAAAGACCGCCTGACGGCTTTGCTGCACATCTACTTGAATATTTTCCGTCATTCTGCACAGAAATTTCTTGACATACGATAGTATGCCTGCGAAATTTCTATACAATCTGACGAAAAATCT
>CAYXKI010000175.1:0-3290 GCA_964465095.1 uncultured Ruminococcus sp. | reverse complement strand
CCTATGACCCTCTGCTTGTAAGGCAGATGCTCTCCCAGCTGAGCTAAGCTTCCACTTCGTGCAATCAGCGTTTTTCTCATTTCCTCGCTGACGACTATTACAGTATATCACACTACAGGACAATTGTCAAGCCTTTTTTTCAAAAAAATCGAAAAAATCTGCACTTTAGTACTCTTGTACAATTTCAACATGGAAAAGTGCTGAGTTTGTATAATGATTTAACTTAATTGGAGGGTGTGCCGGGTTGGTTGTGTTGGGGGTAGTTATGTTGGGGTGGTTTTGGTTTCGTTTAAAGTGTTTCAGCAAAAGCCTCCCTCTTAGAGGGAGGTGGCACGGCGGATGCCGTGACGGAGGGAGAGAGTGGAGGACTCCCTTAGTTAACTCCCTCAGAGAGGGAGCCTTGGGGGTGTTTCGTTGAAAACGTTCCACCGGAACGTTTCCAAGGGTGGTGTGGTCTGGTACATAAAGAAAGGGAGAGCGGTCTTGTTCGCTCTCCCTCGAAAAGCTTTCGTTTTTCTCACCCTCTGCTCAGCAACGGTCAAATCTGAGCGTTGCACTCCTAATTCTTCGGGCAGAATCCTGCCTCAGAATTAGTCGCGCGCGCCTTATGGCATGGCGCAGAGTGTTTCGCTGTCTGCGGACAGCGACAATGGGGCGTTGCCCCCTTGACCCCTAGCAGCATTTTTTACAAAATTGCTGCACCAAAAAATCTTCTGTCTGGGTAGACTTTTATCGGCTCTTTTACTTTCCACATTTCCACGTTGAAAACCGGTTTTTCCATCTCTTCACCGGATCCCTGTATTTTAAACATTTTACGCATTTTAAAAAAAGCGAATGCTTGCTTGTTTTCGATTTCCATGGTATAATAAAAATAAGGCAACACCGCACAAAGATTGTGCGTCAGATGCGCCGTCAGATTTTTTGTCAGATTGTGCAAAAATCGTGCAGGCAGGCTCGGCTGCTATGTTTACAGCAGTTGTGCCGAAGCCATTTCCTTTGGGCTTCGGGCTGTCGCCTGTCAAAGGATTTTTGTGCGAGATGACGGAAAATATGCAAGCAGATGACGTACAAAGCCGTCAGGCGGTCTTTGTGCGGTGTCGCCTTAACAACTACGTGGAGGTGGCGATGGCGTTGGACGCACTATTTCAACCAATTACAAAACTCAAAGGGGTAGGGGCAAAGCGTGAAGAAGCACTTCATCGATTAGGGCTTTACACCCCCTACGACTTACTCTATCACATTCCCAGAAATTATCTGGACTACAGCAATCCCCTACCCTTATCTCAAGTACAGCCGGGAGAAGTTTCTGTGATCCGGGTGAAAATTGCACAAAAGCTTCCGCCCCAATACATCCGCAAGGGAATGACCATTTTCAAGACGGTTGCGACAGATGAAGTAAATGACATTACCATTGTGCTTTACAACAACCCCTATGGGTTTCAGGCGTTACAGCCTGGGCGATGGTATCGGATGTCCGGGAAAGTACAGGGGAATCTCCTCCGGCGAGAAATCTCTGCCCCTCATTTTCTCCCGGAAGACAGCAAAGAGATGATTTTTCCAAGCTATCCCTTGACCAGTGGGATCACCTCGCTGACCCTTGTGGGGCTTGTACGGCAAGCCCTTGCTCTCCTGCGTGCCAATCCCTTTGACTGGATGCCGGAGAAGATGCGGATAGAACATCAACTAATGCCCTTACCGGAGGCATTACAGCAAGTCCATTTCCCCGACAGTTCTGCCACATTGGAGACCGCAAGGCGACGGCTTGCCTTTGACGAACTCTTACAGTTACAGCTTGGGATGCTGATGCACAAAGCGGAGAACCACAGCAAATCCGCCTATCCCTTACGCCATGAAACAGACCTCTCCCCCTTTTATCAGCAATTGCCCTTTTCGCTGACACCGGGGCAACAGAAAGCCGTTACCGAAATTGTCGCCGACATGCAAGGCAGCACCCCTATGAATCGCCTGTTACAAGGGGATGTGGGCAGTGGAAAGACCGCTGTGGCTGCGGCGGCTTGTTATAGTGTGGTACAAAACCAGATGCAATGTGCCCTTATGGCACCGACGGAGATTCTGGCAACACAGCACTATCACACCATGGAACAGTTTCTCGCTCCCCTTGGGGTCACAGTGGCACTACTTACCGGGTCATTAAAAGCTGCCCAGAAGCGACAGATTTATGCAGACCTTGCGGAGGGAAAGATTCAGCTTGTGGTAGGAACTCACGCAATTTTTCAAAAGGATGTGACGTTTCAGAAGCTTGCCCTTGTGATTACCGATGAGCAGCACCGGTTTGGGGTTGCCCAGCGTGCCCTTCTGGCAGACAAGGGAGGCTGTCCTCACAAGCTTGTCATGTCAGCGACTCCAATTCCACGCACCCTTGCCCTGATGATTTATGGGGATCTGGACGTATCGGTGTTAAAGGAACTCCCCAGTGGCAGGCTACCGGTGCAGACTTTTGCGGTAACCGGAAAGCTCCGAGAACGTGCCTATGGCTTTATCCGGGAACAGTTGCAACAGACCCACCAAGGGTACATTGTCTGCCCTATGATTGACGACAGGGACGAGAGCGAGTTGCAAGCAGTTTCCAGCTATGCAGAGACCATCCAAAGCAGTGCATTCTCCCAATATCGGGTAGGGCTGCTTCACGGGCGGATGAAAGCAGCAGAAAAGGATCAGGTAATGGAGGCATTCCGCAACCACGAGATTGATTTGCTTGTCAGCACAACTGTTATTGAAGTAGGGGTAGATGTGCCCAATGCCACCATTTTGTTGATCGAAAATGCGGAACGGTTCGGGTTGTCACAGTTGCATCAGTTGCGTGGCAGAGTAGGACGCGGCAGTGCCCAGAGTTATTGCATTCTGATGACGGATCATGTGACAGAAGAGTGCCGTGCCCGGATGCAGATTATGAGCCGTACAAACGACGGCTTTCAGATTGCGGAGGCAGATCTGGAATTGCGAGGACCGGGAGATTTCTTCGGGAATATGCAACACGGCTTGCCCCCCTTGCAAGTCGCAGATCTCTCTCATGATACCAGATTGCTTCAGGAGGTGCAGGAGACCGCCAAGAACCTCTTGCAAGAAGACCCCACCCTTTCCAAACCGGAACATCACGGCTTAAAAGTAGAGGTGCTGCGCCTCTTTCAGCGTACCGGAGAAAATGGACGAAATTAAAAAGAACCGCACAAGGGAAAATCTTGTGCGGTTTCTTACTGTCAAAATCAAGTTTACCCAGGCATAGAAGCTTTTTGGTGCAGCAATTTCTCGAAAATGCTGCCGGGGTCAAG
>CAYXKI010000174.1:0-3340 GCA_964465095.1 uncultured Ruminococcus sp. | reverse complement strand
TGACCACGACCCTGTGTATTGGAACGCAGGTCGCTGTTGTAACCGAACATTTCAGACAGCGGAACAAGAGCATCAACCTGTACAGTACCGGTTCTGGACTCCTGACCCTGGATCTGACCACGACGAGAACTCAGGTCGCCAATTACAGTACCGGTATAATCGTCCGGAACAGTAACAGAAACCTTCATAATCGGTTCCATCAGAATTGCATCTGCCTGCTTCATTGCTTCCTTGAACGCAATAGAACCGGCAATCTTAAATGCCATTTCAGAAGAGTCAACTTCATGGTAAGATCCATCATACAGTTCTACCTTTACGTCAACAACTTCATAGCCGGCGAGAATACCAGCCTGCATTGCGCCACGGATACCGGCATCAACAGCAGGAATGTATTCCTTCGGAATGGAACCACCGACAACCTTGTTGGTGAATTCATAGCCCTTACCGGACTCGTTAGGCTCAACACGGATCTTAACGTGACCGTACTGACCAGAACCACCGGACTGCTTCTTGTACTTGTAGTCCACGTCAGCCTTGCCCTTGATGGTTTCCTTATAGGATACCTGCGGTGCGCCAACGTTTGCTTCTACCTTGAACTCACGAAGCAGACGGTCTACGATAATATCCAGGTGCAACTCGCCCATGCCGGCGATAATTGTCTGACCGGTTTCCTCGTCTGTCCAGGTACGGAAAGTCGGGTCTTCTTCTGCCAGCTTTGCCAGCGCAATACCCATCTTGTCCTGACCAGCCTTGGTCTTCGGCTCAATTGCCAACTGGATAACCGGCTCCGGGAATTCCATGGATTCCAGGATTACCGGGCTCTTTTCATCACAAAGTGTATCACCTGTGGTGGTATTCTTCAGACCAACAACTGCTGCGATATCGCCTGCGTATACAGTTTCGATATCCTTTCTGTGGTTGGAGTGCATCTGCACGATACGACCCATACGCTCCTTGGTGTCCTTTGTTGCATTCAGAACAGTAGAACCAGCGTTTACTGTACCGGAATAAACACGGAAGAAGCACAGCTTTCCAACAAAGGGGTCAGTTGCGATCTTAAATGCCAGTGCGGAGAACGGCTCGCTGTCAGAAGAATGACGCTCTGTCTCCTCCCCGGTCTCCGGATCAGTACCCTTAATAGAAGGTACATCCAGCGGAGACGGCATATAATCTACAACAGCATCCAGCAGTTTCTGAACGCCCTTATTTCTATAAGAAGTACCGCAGACAACCGGAACCATTGTGTTTGCAATGGTAGACTTACGGATGCAAGTCTTGATTTCGTCAATGGTGATTTCTTCATCTGCGAAGAATTTCTCCATGAGTTCCTCATCCTGCTCTGCTACGTGCTCCATCAGATTCTGGCGATATTCCTCAGCCTTTTCCTTCATATCCTCCGGAATTTCTTCCACACGGATATCCTTTCCAAGGTCATCGTAATATACATATGCCTTCATCTCAACCAGGTCGATAATGCCCTTGAACTCGTCCTCAGCACCGATCGGCAACTGAATCGGAACAGCATTACACTTCAGTCTGTCGTGCATCATATCAACGACGCGATAGAAGTCTGCACCCATGATGTCCATCTTGTTGACATAAGCCATACGAGGAACCTGATACTTATCAGCCTGACGCCAAACGGTCTCAGACTGCGGCTCTACGCCGCCCTTTGCGCAGAATACGGTAACAGAACCGTCCAGTACACGAAGAGAACGCTCAACCTCAACGGTGAAGTCAACGTGTCCAGGGGTGTCGATGATGTTGATTCTGTGTCCTGCCCAGTAAGCAGTTGTTGCAGCGGAGGTGATTGTGATACCACGCTCCTGCTCCTGCTCCATCCAGTCCATGGTAGCGGCACCCTCGTGGGTCTCACCAATCTTATGGTTGATACCGGTGTAGAACAGAATACGCTCGGTTGTCGTTGTCTTACCGGCATCGATGTGCGCCATGATACCAATATTTCTGGTTTTTTCCAGAGAACAATCTCTAGCCATAGATAATTCTCCCTTCGCTTACCAGCGGTAGTGTGCAAACGCCTTGTTTGCTTCTGCCATCTTGTGGGTATCGTCACGCTTCTTGCAGGATCCGCCTGTATTGTTCAGTGCATCCAGGATCTCTCCTGCCAGACGCTCTTTCATGGTCTTTTCGTTCCGCAGTCTGGAATACTTTGTAATCCAACGCAGACCCAGTGTCTGACGACGCTCCGGACGAACTTCCATCGGCACCTGGTAAGTAGCACCGCCCATACGGCGAGCCTTAACTTCCAGAACCGGCATAACATTTTCCATTGCCTGCTGGAACATTTCCAGTGCATCCTTGCCGGTCTTTTCAGCGACAATATCAAATGCACCGTAAACAATCTTCTGGGCAACACCCTTCTTACCGTCAACCATCACATTGTTGATGAGACGGGTTACGAGCTTGGAACCGTAAATCGGATCCTCCAGCACGTCACGTTTTGCGATTTTACCTCTTCTTGGCATTTTCGCTTCCCTCCTTCACAAAATTCATGAATTCACAGGTACTCGTTCGGACGAGAATCTTTGTTTCATTCTCTGTCTGACCGTGGGGCCAATGGAGCGGAATATTTCCAGCAAAACGCCATCTATATTCATATCTCCACAGTTCCCGTGGTGATCGTTAAAGTTTCCTGTTTCACCGGAGTGTCTTATGCCATTGCAAAGACAACTCCTGTCCTTGACCAAATAAAACCCGAAAGAATCTTACTTCTTGCCAGCCTTCGGTCTCTTTGCGCCGTACTTGGAACGAGCCTGCATTCTGTTTGCAACGCCCTGTGCGTCCAGAGTACCACGGATGATGTGGTAACGTACACCAGGAAGGTCCTTTACACGACCGCCACGGATCAGAACAACGCTGTGCTCCTGCAGGTTATGACCAATACCAGGAATGTAAGAAGTTACCTCATAACCATTTGTCAGCTTAACTCTGGCAATCTTTCTCATAGCGGAGTTCGGCTTCTTCGGTGTCGCAGTACGAACTGCGGTGCAGACGCCTCTCTTCTGCGGAGAACTCTGATTTGTGGTCACTTTCTTCTTGGCATTATAGCCCTTCTGCAGTGCCGGAGCGGTAGACTTGTACTGCTGTACCTTTCTTCCTTTCCGAACCAACTGATTAAACGTAGGCATAATTTTCCTCCTTTACAGAAATTTATGTATGTTACGGCAACAGCCGTCGCATACCTCATTATTTTACCACACACCATGTCCTCTGTCAATGGATTTTCAGAAAATTTACAATTAGGTTTGCAATCCGCCCATTTTAGGCAACACCGCACAAAGATTGTTGTGCAGATACGCAGTAAGATTTTTCGTCAGAT
>CAYXKI010000173.1:0-3349 GCA_964465095.1 uncultured Ruminococcus sp. | reverse complement strand
CGGCATGAAGCCGGGAAGTGATGTAGCAAATTTGTCTGTCTTGGGCTATGATCCCATGCAGTATTATACCGGTCGCTCTCCCCTGGAGGCAGGCAGTATCGGCATTGACATGAAACCGACTGATGTGTCGCTGCGTTGTAATCTGGTAACGCTGAGCGACGAACCGGCTTATGAAGATCGTACGCTGGTGGATTATTGTGCAGACGATATCTCCACAGAAGAAGCCAGAATTCTGATGCAGGCAGTGGAGGCAGAACTTGGGACGGATACGTTCCGTTTTTATACCGGTGTGGCATATCGCCATTGCCTGATCTGGGATCATGGCACCACCGATCTTGGGGGGCTGACACCGCCCCACGATATTACCGGACAACCGGTGAAGAACTATCTGCCTTTGTGTCACAGTCAGAATGCAGCACCGCTGTATGACCTGATGGTTCGTTCTTACGATGTGCTGAAATCTCATCCGGTAAATCTGGAACGTATCCGGAATGGCAAACGCCCGGCAAATAGCATCTGGCTCTGGGGCGAGGGCGTGCGTGCCAATCTGGATCCCTTTGTGGAAAAATATGGCTTGCACGGTTCTATGATTTCTGCGGTAGATCTGCTGAAAGGCATCGGCAAATTCTCCGGGATGGATGTGGTAGAAGTTCCCGGTGCAACAGGGTATATTGATACCAATTTTGAGGGGAAAGCACAGGCAGCAATCGAAGAATTCCGTCGTGGACAGGATTTTGTGTATATTCACGTAGAAGCCCCGGATGAATGCGGACATCGTGCAGAGGTACAGAACAAGGCTGACGCAATCTCTCTGATTGATCAGAAAATTTTAGGACCTGTGGTAGAACAGTTGCGACAGATGGGGGACTTTAAGGTTTTGGTAATGCCGGATCATGCAACGCCTTTGTCCCTGAAAACCCATACCAATGATCCGATTCCTTTCTTTATTTATGACAGTCGCAATCTGGCAGAGGGCGTAGAGGGCTTCTGCGAAGCAACGGCAAAGGCAACCGGATTGTACATTGATGAGGGATTCCGGATGATGCAGGACTTTGCAGCGAAATAAAGGCGGTGAACAGCAGCGGTGTGGAAAACGTTTTTTAGACGGTATCGCCTTGTGTTGTGCTGCCTGATTCTGACCATTCTGGTATTGGTGATCACTGCAGGCTATACTGTGGGGATTGTCAGCCGGAATAGTGTCATTGCACAGATTGACAGCAATATGGCATCTATGACCTCGTATCTGGAAAAGAATGAGGATGCCACAGAGCAGATCATGGAGGAACTCAAGGAGGATTATTCTGCCAAAACCAGAACCATTGCAATGCTTTTGGGACAGGATAACAGCTTTATTACCGATGACAGAACGCTGGAAGAATTGCGTGTTACCGTCAATGCGGAACGAATCAGTGTAGCGGATACAGACGGCAGCATTGTGGCAAGTACAGACCCCTCCGGAGAGGGTACGTCGGTACGGGACGAGTTCTGTTCTCACTTGACAGAAGATGTTTATACAGATGTTTTGTTTCTTCTGGATTCGGATACGCCGATTATTGTATCTGCGTCTTCTTTGGATGGGGGAAACGGCTTGGTGCAGATCACGTTCTCTGCGGATTCTGTTGTGTCGATTCTACAGGATGCAGATCTCTCCAATGCGGCGGCAAATGTACCACTGTATGCTGCCGGAACAACGGCTGTTCTGGATACAGAGACGCTGGAGTATATCAGTTGTACAGACACAGATCTCATAGATACCGTTGCCCAGTATGACAGTGCAAGCCTCCATAAGAAAAAGGTGACGCTGGACATCCGGGATGCAGAGAACAACAAGATTATGGTGCACAGCCAGACAAGCGGGGATTATATTATTCTGGCAGTTGTCCCTTATTCTGAGATGTATCATATGCGGAATATTGTCATGGGATGGGTAACTTGTGGCGGTGCTTTGATGCTGCTGATTACCTGTTTGGCACTGCGGATGTCGCTTTTACGGGAAAAGAAATCAAATCGATAAGACGACACAATCTTTGTACGGTGTCGCCTAAAATCAAAATAGATAACAAAAAGCCGATCGGTCAAAGTGACAACCGATCGGTTTTCTTTTCGTGTGGTGTTGCCTTTAGTCCAGAACCACTGCATTTCCCAGAAGTTTGAACTCCTGACAGCTTTTGCAAAGGTCGTTTAAAAAGGCGGCAATGCTTCTGTCTCTGAGATTTCCCTTGAAATCAATATGGAAAACAACATCAAAGCTGCCGTTCTGAATGGGGCGGCTTTCGATTTTTGTCATATCCAGTCCGTACAGGAAGAATTTGTTCAGAATCCGGCTGAGGCTTCCCGGTTCGTTGGAGAGTTTCAGCATGACAGAAATAACAGAGGCGTCCAGAGCAGCTTCCAGGTCTTTGGTGATACAGATAAACTGGGTATAATTGGGTACGACGTTGGAGATACGAGAGGCGAGGATTTCTAAGTGGTTTAGCTGTGCACAATCTTCGGAACAGATGGCAGCAATTCGCTTATCTCCGGCTTCTGCAACCATTTGCGCTGCGGTGGCAGTGTTGCTGTAATCTCTTCTTGGAAAGTTCCCGGCATCCAGAAAGTCGCTGCACTGAGAGAGTGCCTGTGGGTGGGAGTAAACCAGAGAGATGTCCTCTAAGGTCGTTCCGGGTAACGCTGCCAGACAATGGGTAACCTCTACACGGTTCATGGCGGTGATATAGAAATGATATTTCCCCATGAGATCCACGGTCTGGGTTACAGTGCCGGAAGTGCTGTTGTAAATGGGCAATACGCCGTATTCCATTTCGCCGGATTGTACTGCCTCAAAAACGTGGGCAAAGGTGGGATAAAACCGGATTTCCTTTCCGGGAAAGAACGCCTGCGCCGCTGTATCAGAATTTGCCCCTACTGTTCCCTGACAACCGATTCTGACGGCATTTTCCATATGGGGTAATTTGATTTCCGGTGCATCTTCCGCAGAAATCAGCATTTTTTGTTGCAGTTGGGAACTGATACTCATCATGTTGGCGAAAAAGGTACGAGAAGCCATTTCAAGCCCTTCTGTGGCACGACTTTCTACTTTGTCCAGTACCTGATTTTCTCTGTCTGCCTGAAAAACCGGCATTTTGTGGGCTTGCTTATAGCGAGCCACTTCCTGACACAGTCCCATGCGCTCTTCAAACAGGGATTGTATCTGTGTATCTAATTTGTCAATATCCTTGCGGATCTCACTTAATTCCATAGGAATTTTCCTTTCCGGGGTACTTGTGGTGTCGCCCATAATTTGCTTCTTTTCCATTATACACAATTTTTTTTCAAAAATCAAGATAAAAATTTGAATAGCTATTGAAAA
>CAYXKI010000172.1:1333-3380 GCA_964465095.1 uncultured Ruminococcus sp. | reverse complement strand
GCGGAAGAACACGAACATGAGCATCACCATGACCATGACCACGATCACGATCACGAGCACGAGCATGAACATGAGCACCATCATGATCACGACCACGATCATGATCACGAGCATCATCATGACCATGATCACGATCACGAACACCACCACGACCATGACGAAAATTGCACCTGTGGTTGCCATGATCATGACCACGATCACGACCATCATCACCACCATGCAGATGATGTGTTTACAAGTTGGGGCATCGAATCTGCACAGACTTATACCAAGGAAGAAATTACTGCTGCTTTGGAGGCACTGGAAGATGCAGAAACTTATGGCATGGTACTTCGTGCCAAGGGTATTGTTCCGGCAAAGGATGGCAGTTGGATTCATTTTGATTATGTGCCGGGTACGCCGGATGTTCGTACCGGTGCAGCAAGCACTACCGGCAGACTTTGTGTAATCGGTTCAAAGATTTCAGAGACTGCACTGGCGCAGCTTTTCCACGCAGAATAAGGAGGGAATTTTATGGCAGGACAACAGCCAGAGGAGATGGATGTTCCGGTATACCTGTTTACCGGCTTTCTGGAATCCGGTAAGACAAAATTTATTCAGGAAACACTGGAGGACAAGCGGTTCAATTCCGGGGAACGGACACTTTTGCTTCTTTGCGAAGAGGGCGAGGAAGAGTATGATGTTTCGGCAATGCCCTGTCAGGAAATTGTCATCCGCACCTTGGAAGAACCGGAGGAACTCACGGCACAGAATCTGGAAGCGATTTTACAGGAGAGTGGTGCAACGAGAGTTATCATAGAGTATAACGGAATGTGGCAGCTTTCTCAGCTTTACACAGCATTGCCGGATACCTGGGCAGTTTACCAGGAGATGTTTTTTGCAGATGCAACTACGTTTTTGCAATATAACGCCAATATGCGTAGCCTTGTGGTAGACAAGCTGAATAGTTGTGAACTGGTTGTGTTTAATCGCTTTTCCAAAAGCATGGATAAAATGGAATTTCACAAGTTGGTTCGTGGGATTAGTCGGAGAACCGATATTGCTTATGAATATGCCAATGGGCAGGTTGAGTATGACGAGATTGAAGATCCGCTGCCTTTTGATATCAATGCTCCTGTGATTCGTCTGGAAGATACCGATTATGCACTGTGGTATCGGGATATTATGGAAGACCCCTCCAAATATGACGGCAAGACGATTTCTTTCCGTGGCATTGTTGCAGTTGATCCGAAATTTCCGCCGAATACCTTTGCGGTTGGTCGTCACGTGATGACTTGTTGCGTGGAGGATATTGCTTATAGTTGCGTTGTTGCCCAGTGGGAAAAGTCTGCAATGCTACAGACAAGACAGTGGGTACAGGTGACCGGGAAAATTGCAGTGCAAAAGCACAAGCTTTACCGTGGAAAAGGTCCTGTGCTGCAAGTACAAGAAGTGGTAATGACAAGCCCACCGGAACAAGAAGTTGCAACATTTTATTAAGGAAACAAACGAATGGAACGATTGATTTTGTGGATTGCGAATCATTTGCCAAAGCCTTTGCGAAAGTTGTATTTTCGCTATGAGGACATGATTCTCTATTTAATTTTTGGGGGACTCACCACAGTTGTCTCCTTGTTTGCCCAATTTATTCCTGCGTATTTTCTGGGAACCGGTGCAGCCGCGACAGTGTTCTGCACGACTTTCTCCTGGGTCTGCGCTGTGACCTTTGCATTTTTCACCAATAAGAAATATGTATTCAAAAGCAAAACCGCAACAAAGCGTGCTTTTTGGACAGAGTTCGGCTCTTTTTATGGTGCAAGACTTGCTTCCTATTTTCTGGAACTTGCAATTATGGTGATCTTTGTCACCTGGCTTGCGTGGAACTATTATGCGGTGAAAATCTTTGCACAGATTTTTATTATGCTGGCAAATTATCTGTTCAGCAAGCTTTTTGTGTTTAAAAAACGAGAAAAATGAGAAAAGCCATTCCGGGAAATTGCCGGGATGGCTTTTTGTATAATTCCCTATGTTTCTGTTCATACTAAGAACAAGTGAAACGGAGGGGATT
>CAYXKI010000172.1:0-1233 GCA_964465095.1 uncultured Ruminococcus sp. | reverse complement strand
TGTATAATTCCCTATGTTTCTGTTCATACTAAGAACAAGTGAAACGGAGGGGATTTTATGAGCATAATCTTGGCACGCTCTTTGATTTTGTACATTGTCGTGATTTTTAGTGTACGGTTGATGGGAAAACGACAGCTTGGGGAATTGCAACCCTCTGAACTTGTGATTACGATTTTGATCTCAAATATCGCCACATTGCCACTGGAAGATACAGATGTTCCGTTGATTATCGGGATTTTGCCAATTCTGGCGTTGTCTTGTTATGAGGTGGTGATGTCGTGGCTGACTTTGAAATCTTTTCGGATTCGTCGGATTGTTTCCGGCAGACCGAAAATCTTGATTCGGGACGGAAAATTGGAACAGGCAACACTCCGGGATTTGCGATTGTCTGTAGATGATTTGATGATGTCCTTGCGGAATAATCAGATTTTTGATGTCAGTCAGGTGCAATATGCAATCATGGAAACGACAGGTTCTGTTTCGGTTTATCTGAAACCTTCGTATCAGCCACTGACACAGATGGATATGGCAATCAAAAATCCTGCACAAAATCCGCCCATTGCAGTGATTCAGGATGGGTGCATTATGAACAAAGCCCTTGCAATGATTGGGTATAATACAACGTGGCTACAGCAAAAACTGGCAGAACATCGACTGACTGCGGAACAGGTTTTGTTGATGCTGGGGGATGAAACGGGAAATTGTACGATTATTCCGAGAAAGTGGGGGAAATGATTGTGAATCGAGTGCGTTTGGGACTTGCGATTCTCTTGCTTCTCCTGGGAATGAGTCTGGGGACGGCGTGGTATGTGCGTCGGGAGACGACGCAGCTTCTGGAGGAACTTTACACCATGGAAGCACTTCTGGAGGAACAGTCTATGGAGGAGGCGGCTGCGGCATTTTCCGCATTTTCTGCACACTGGGAATCTGCGGAGCAATATTTGAATTTGATGGTCTGGCGAGATAAGGTGATGCAGATGGATATTACAGTTTCCCATCTGAATCCTATGCGAGCCGAAAATAGTGACGAACTTTCCTCAGAATTGTCTGAGGCAAAGATGTGGCTGGAACGAATCGGAAAAAGCGAATTGCCTTTGCTGCGAAATGTTTTTTAAGGTGTAATTTTTGTGCGGTGTAGTTTGAAAAATCCCCGACAGGAGAACTTGTCGGGGATTTTGTTAAGGCAACACCGCACAAAGAACATCTGGCGATTTTGCACGTCATCTGCTTGCA
>CAYXKI010000171.1:0-3382 GCA_964465095.1 uncultured Ruminococcus sp. | reverse complement strand
CCTTTACATTTTCCCACCGTAAACCGGGAAAATACCGCTTGCACCGTAATCTTTGATGTGTTCGATCATTTTAAGCGTTTCCATATCTTCGTTGCCAATTTCAAAATCAACCTGTGCATTGGACTTCATGTGTTCCGGGTTTCCTGTCTTTGGTAGGCTGATTAAACCAAGCTGTAGGGTATACCGGATACAAAGCTGTGGAACAGTTACCTTGTACTTCTCTGCCATTGCCACAAGTGCAGGGGTTTTGAGAATTTCTCCGTGTGCAATTGGTGAGTATGCCTCTACCGCAATTCCGGTGGATTTGCAATAAGCAATCAGTTCGGTTGGCGTGTTGCTGATATGTGCAAGAATCTGATTTACCATGGGCTTTACTGTGCAATGATTGAGAATGTTTTCGATGTCTGCTTTCTGGAAATTCGATACGCCGATCGCCTTTACTTTGCCTGCCTTATAAGCGTCTTCAAGTGCTTTCCAAGCGGCAACATTGCCCTCAAAATAGCGGTTGTCGGATTGGTTTACCTCCACCCATGGCTGTGGGCTGTGGATGATCATCATGTCAAAATAGTCAAGCCCTGACTTTTGTAAAGACTCCTCAATGGAGGCTGCTGCACTTTCATATGTTTTATGTTCTGCCGCAACTTTTGTTGTGACAAAAAGCTTTTCTCTGGGAATTCCGCAAGTGCGGATGCCTTCGCCAACACCGCCCTCGTTACCATATGCCTGTGCGGTGTCAAAATGTCGATAGCCGATGGTTACCGCATCGTGAATCGCCTGTGCTGCCTTGTCATCGTCGATAAGCCAAGTGCCAAGCCCAAGCTGTGGAATTTTGATGCCGTTGTTCAGTGTAAGTTTTTTCTCGAAAATCATAAGTTCTCCCTCACTTTCCAAGCTTCCCATATGCTTCATCCTCTACCGGTTCGCACCACTCGTTTTTGCAATTCTCGCCGGGGACTTCAATTGCCAGATGTTGAAACCAAGAATCCGCTGTAGCACCGTGCCAGTGCTTGACTCCTGCCGGAATGTGTACAATATCGCCCGGTTTCAGCTTTTGTGCAGGCTTTCCCCATTCCTGATACCACCCCTCACCGGCGGTAACAAGCAACATCTGCCCACCGCCTTTGTCTGCGTGGTGGATGTGCCAATTGTTGCGACAGGATGGTTCAAAGGTTACGTTTCCTACCACTACTTGTTCTAAGGACAGCATATTCAGATAACTCTGCCCGGTAAAATATTGTGCATATGCGTCATTCGTTTCACCTGTTGGGAATACGCTCAACTCTTTCATGTTCATTTCTCCTTAACCCATTTTTGGATTGCTGGTTCCGAATTGCTCACACTACTGCCCTGAATCGCAAGCCCTTTTTCGACCGTTGCATTGGGGCAAATACGCTTTATGTCGTTGACACTTCTGCCAAGACCGCTGCCCTCGTGGGTGCAGAACGGCTTGATCACCTTGCCGGAAAAGTCGAAATGTTCCAGAAAGGTAAATACCGCCATAGGCATGGTTCCCCAGTAGTTGGGAAAGCCGAGATAGATTGTGTCGTATTCGTCAATGCTGTTGGGGTATGCTTTCAGTTCGGGGCGTGCATTACGCTTTTGATCTGCCTGTGCCTCGGCGATACAGTCGTTGTAGCCTTTGGAATAGGGCTGAACCTGTTCGATTTTGAACAGATCTGCGCCGATGTGCTTCTGGAGAATTCCTGCCACAACCTCCGTGTTGCCAACCGCAATGGATTTCAGAATACCACCAAAATAGTTTTCGTCCGCTCTGGAATAGAATGCAATGAGTTCTTTTGCCATTCTATATTTCCCTCCTTTTTGAATTTCTATCTATAGAATACCACAAAAAGGCTTGACAGGGAATCTCCGATATGGTAATATAGTATCAACTTAAAGTTCATAGAGGTTGGGGGTAAACGATATGTACAATCCATTGCTTGACACCTTTGTCACCGTTATCGACTGTGGCAGCTTTACGAAAGCAGCGCAGAAGCTGTATCTTTCCTCCACGGCGGTGATGAAGCAGATAAACGCACTGGAAAGTCACTTGAATCTGAAACTGACTCAGCGAACTGCAACGGGAATTCGTCTGACTCCGGCAGGGGAGGTGATCTATAAGGATGCAAAGTTCCTGATGGATTACTCGAAAAAATCCATTGCAAGTGCAAAGGCAACCATTCTGAATTATGATACCACCTTTTGTGTGGGGACATCGCTTCTCAATCCTGCGAAGCCCTTTATGGATTTGTGGTACAAGGTCAACCATGCGTTTCCGGATTACAAGCTGCATCTTGTGCAGTTTGAGGACAATCACGAGGGGATTCTCTCGGAAATCAGACAGCTTGGGGAAAAGTTTGATTTTTTGATTGGAGTGTGCGATTCGCGGACGTGGCTGTCTCTGTGCAATTTTCTGCCTTTGGGACGATACAAAAAGATGATCGCTGTTTCCCGGGAACATCGCCTTGCAAAGAAAAACCGTATCAATCTCGAGGATTTATACGGTGAAACATTGATGATGGTGAAAAAAGGGGATTCGGGGGTCAATGATCTTATTCGCAACGATCTGATGCAAAATCACCCGGAAATTCACATTGAGGATACCCCACAGTTTTATGACTTGTCGGTTTTCAATCGCTGTGCGGAGTCGGGAAATGTCTTGTTGACCATTGCATGTTGGAAAGACGTTCACCCGGGGCTTGTGTCGATTCCGGTGAATTGGGAGTATAGCATTCCCTATGGGCTGTTGTACAGCTTGGATGCACCGGAGGATGTGCTGCGGTTTGTGCAGACGGTGAGGGAGTTGTGAGATTAGCACTCATACCCCTCATAATAATAAGACTGTTCAATGCCTTTGAAAATTACCTCCCGGTCATTGACTTTGTCCGTCAGATTTGGCTGAATCAGGAATCGCAATTCAAGGTCGTTAATGGGACTGCGTTCCATTGCCTGTAAATATTGTTCTTTGTCAATTTTCGCCCAATCCACAACCATTCCAAGCTGTTTTTTCAAAATCATATCCAGCCAGATCCGGGTGCTTCTGCCATTGCCCTCCAGAAAAGGGTGTGCAACGTTCATTTCGACATATTTTGCGAGAATTTCCTCAAATGTTGTCTCAGGCATTTTTTCAACTGCTGCAAGAACCTCTTTCAGATAGAGACTGTTTGCAAAACGAAAGTTGCCCTTTGCAATGTTTTTCGAGCGGATTTCTCCGGCAAAGTCGTAAAGCCCGTGAAACAAATGGGAATGAATTGCCTGTAAGCCCTTGGTTGTTCCCACTTCTATGCTGTCAATTTTTCCACTTGCAAAAAGTTGTTTTGCATTTTCAAGACTTTTTGCGTCAATTTCTTTCTGATTCATGATTTCCCTCTCTTATAGGTAA
>CAYXKI010000170.1:0-3409 GCA_964465095.1 uncultured Ruminococcus sp. | reverse complement strand
CACGAATGAATTCTCAAACTGGATTTTCAAACCTTAGGCAACTTGAATATTATAACACGAATCCTACGGAACTGCAAGCAAATTTCCAATTTTTCTATTTTTCAGTCGCTTTCCACGACAAGGTTCAACTTCGTTAGAAAATATTGGACTCTTGATTCTCGTATTTCACGCCAATTCCATGCAAATAGTTGACAAAATCATGGAATTCTGTTACAATGAGAAAGGAAAACAGAAAAAAGCAGATCTGCCTTTTTGGCAAATCTGTAAGGAAAGGATTTTTCTTGAATATGTCTTACTTTATGCGAGAAAATTATGAAGCATCCACACGTAAAACTGTACTTTTTCTGGAGCTGCCACTGCCTTGACAGAAACCAGAACCTGTAGAGAAAAGGAGAATTTGTATGTTTCATTCAAAACATTTCTTTTTGCAGGCGCATGCTGTTTCTCATCAAGGGAAAGTACGTACCAACAACGAGGACAACTTCTTTGCAGACGGTATTTGTAATCCGGATCCACAAAAAGGCGGTAACATTACCATTGGCAAAACAAAGCTACGCAATCATGTCTTTGCAGTATGTGATGGCATGGGTGGAGAATCCTATGGAGAAGATGCCTCAGCAATTGCAGTACGCACGATGAAAGAACATTATGCGACGCTGAAAAAGTCCCGTGGTCTGCGACTTAAGCAAGCAGTCAATCGATTTACAACAACCGTAAACAATCGTATCTGCGATATGATTGCAGAACGACAATGTACCAACAGTGGCACAACACTGGCAATGCTTTGCTTTCAGGAGGGACGTGCCTATCCCTTTTATATTGGCGACAGTCGCATCTATCTCTATGACGGATTTGATCTGTACGGTCTGACAAAAGATCAGACACTTGCCAATCAATTGCTTTCCCATGGAGTGTATACCCCAGAGCAGGCAGAAATGAGTAACAATCGCAACAAGTTGATTCACTTTCTGGGAGAAGACAAGGATGGACGTGGATTACAGGCAACTGCACAATCCCCTATTGCATTGAAAAAGGGCATGCGCTTTTTGCTTTGTTCGGATGGATTGACGGACATGTGCAGCGATCTGACCATCTATGAAGTATTGTCTGTTCCACGATTGGATCATGCACAAGCATTGATTGACATGGCGTTAGAAGCGGGCGGTGCTGACAATGTTACAGCAATTGTAATTGAAATTCTTTAAGGCAACACGACACAATAAAAACAGATAGGAGATCTTTGATTATGTTGATATTAAATATTTTTCGTGGTTTTTGCATGGCACTGGCAGACAGCGTTCCGGGCGTATCTGGTGGTACCATTGCATTCCTTCTTGGATTCTATGAGAAATTCATTGGTTCCTTGAATGCGCTGATCAGTGGATCAAAAGCAGAAAAAAAGTCGGCTCTCTTTTTCTTGCTCAAACTGGGCATTGGTTGGGTAATTGGCTTTCTGGGTGCAATGCTGGTTCTCTCTGAAATTTTTGTATCCCATATTTATGTTGTAAGTGCATTGTTCCTCGGTCTTACCCTTTTTGCAATTCCGGTCGTCATTCATGAAGAACGTGACAGTATGAAGGGACATCTGAAATGCATCTTCTTTACGCTGCTTGGCGTTGCTTTTGTGGTCGGTATTTCTGTACTGAGTCGGATATTAGGCGGTGGCGGCATCGCATTTGAAGGATTTCATATCGGCATTCTCCTTTTCACATTTGTTGCTGGTATGTTTGCCATCTCTGCTATGGTACTTCCCGGAATTTCCGGATCTACGATTCTCCTTGCATTTGGAATCTATGTACCAACAACCACTTCTATCTCCGCTATTTTGAAAATGGAAAGCTTCCGTGGATTGCCTTATCTATGTGCTCTCGCATTGGGCATTGTGGTCGGCATTATTGTCGTAATCAAAGCAGTCAACTATGCACTGTCTCAGTATCGTTCTCAGAGCATGTATGCGATCATTGGATTGATGATTGGCTCTTTGTATGCCATTACGCAAGGTCCTTCTACACTGGAAAGCGCCGATGGTTCTCCCCTTGCACCACTCACATTCCAAACTGTTGCAGACACACCTATGCTGATCATTCCGTTTTTAGCAGGTGGTGTCATCCTGATGCTGCTTGAATTCCTGCGTTTTGCCATGGAGAAAAAAGAAGCACAGCCTACAAAGTAACATCACAAACGATAAAACCATAAAACCTCTCACAAGAGACGAGAATCGTCCCGTTTTGTGAGAGGTTTCTTTTTGTCAGAAGCTTAAGGCAACTGCTCCAGATGCTAGCCTATAAAAAGGTCTTGCGTTCTGTGCGAACGATTACTCAACGTGTGGCAAATTCGCAACAGAGGCAGCGATTTCTTCATCCGTCGGGATATAGTCCCCCATTGTCCCGTTGTTGAAGCTTTCATAAGCATACAGATCAAAATATCCAGTTCCCGTCAAACCAAAGAGGATCGTCTTCTCCTCCCCTGTTTCCTTGCAGCGCAGTGCTTCATCGATTGCAACACGAATGGCATGACTGCTTTCCGGTGCCGGAAGGATGCCCTCTGTCCGTGCAAATTCCTCTGCTGCTGCAAAAACAGAGGTTTGCTCAACGGAAACTGCTTCCATCAATCCCTGATCGTACAGTTCAGATAAAATCGCGCTCATTCCGTGATAACGCAGCCCACCTGCATGATTGGGAGACGGCATAAATCCACTGCCCAGCGTATACATCTTCTGCAAAGGACAAACCTTTCCGGTATCACAAAAATCGTATGCATATACCCCTCTGGTGAAGCTCGGACAGGATGCCGGTTCTACTGCAATGAAGCGGTAATCTGCTTCCCCACGCAGCTTTTCACCCATAAACGGTGAAATCAGTCCGCCTAGGTTCGAACCACCGCCTGCACATCCAATGATGATATCCGGATGTACATCATATTTATCCAGTGCCGCCTTTGCTTCCAGACCGATAATCGACTGATGCAGCAGCACCTGTGACAAGACAGAACCCAGCACATAGCGATAGCCTTCCTGTGTTGTAGCTGCCTCAACAGCTTCCGAAATGGCACATCCCAAGCTCCCGTTTGTGCCCGGAAATTCCTCTTGAATTTTTCTACCGATAGCGGTCTTATCGGATGGTGACGGCGTTACCGCAGCACCATAGGTTCGCATCACTTCCCGCCGGAATGGCTTCTGTTCATACGAAACCTTTACCATGTAGACCTGACAATCCAGATCCAGATACGCACATGCCATGGAAAGCGCAGTGCCCCACTGTCCAGCACCTGTTTCTGTTGTAACGCCCTTCAGTCCCTGCTTCTTTGCATAATATGCCTGTGCAATCGCAGAATTCAACTTGTGACTGCCGCTGGTATTATTGCCTTCAAATTTATAGTAAATCTTCGCCGGTGTACCGAGCTTCTTTTC
>CAYXKI010000169.1:0-3442 GCA_964465095.1 uncultured Ruminococcus sp. | reverse complement strand
AGAAAAGCGACAGCTTTTCGAGGGAGAGCGAACAAGACCGCTCTCCCTTTCTAGGCGGCGAGTGATAAGAAAACCCTCTCAAATGTTCCGGTGGAACATTTGGGACGAGAAAAATTGCTGCATCAAAAAATCTTATGTCTGGGGTAACTTTATTTGTTTATAAAGCTTTTCTATCCGGAATAATTTTAAGGAGATTTTTCCCTATGTACACATCCATTTTTGACACCCATAGTCATTACACCGACGCTGCCTTTGACGAGGATCGTGACGCTGTTTTACAAGGGCTTCCTACCCAAGGCATCGTTCATGCGATTCTTGCCGGGACGACCATTGAGGACAGTCAGCAGGGCATTGATCTGACGGGGCAATACGACTACCTTTACGCCGCAGTGGGGATTCACCCGGAAACTGCCGGGACACAGCCGAAAGCATATCTTGACTTGCTTTACAAAATGGCACAGGAGAAAAAAGTCGTTGCCATCGGGGAAATCGGACTGGATTATCACTATCCCGGGTATGACGAAGCCGCACAGAAACAGCTTCTCCGGGAACAATTGGATCTGGCGAAAGAACTGGATCTTCCGGTGATTCTCCACACAAGAGATTGCACCGAAGATGCCTTGAAAATCCTCCGGGAATTTCGCCCCGTGGGGGTGGTACACTGTTTCTCCGGCAGTGCGGAAACTGCACGGGAAATTGTAGGGCTTGGGATGTACCTTGGATTTACCGGGGTGCTGACCTTTAAGAATGCCAAGAAAGCCCTGAAAGCCATTGCCGTTGTCCCCAAAGACAAACTGCTTCTGGAAACCGACTGCCCCTATATGGCACCGGTTCCCAATCGTGGGAAACGCTGTGACAGCACCATGATCCCTTACACCGCTGCCGCCGCTGCTGCGGTACTGGAAATGGAGGTACAAGAAGTGTTGACGCAGACCTGCGAAAACGGGGAACGGCTGTTTCTACAGGGGTGTTGCCTATAACGAAAGGAGGAGATAATCCATGCGTGTAAAAGATTCTGTTGCAAAAATTCTCACCGACACTCCGGGAACATATCACTCCGGGGCAGCCTTGGCGGAGGCGTTAGGAGTCAGTCGCAACGCCATCTGGAAAGCCATCAAACAGCTTCAGGAAGAGGGCTTTTCCATTGTATCCAAAAAGAAAACCGGCTATTGCCTTGCACAGGAGGCAGACCTTCTGACCGAGGATACCGTTACCCCCTATCTCCGCAGTCGGGTTCTGGGGCAGAACCGGTATATTTTCCCGGAACTGGACTCCACCAACAATTACTGTAAGCAGTTGATGCGACAGGGGGCAGCCCATGGGACACTGGTGGCAGCAAATTGTCAAAGTGCCGGAAAAGGCAGACAGGGACGTACTTTTTGCTCTCCGGCAGGGTCGGGGCTTTATTTCTCTGTGCTTTTGGCACAGTCTCTCCCTTTGCAAGAAGCCCCGCTTCTCACTGCCTGTGCAGCGGTAGCAGTGGCAAGGGCAATCGACAAGCTTTATGGCACAAAAATTCAGATCAAATGGGTCAACGACTTGTTTCTGGAGGGAAAGAAGTGCTGTGGGATTCTCACTGAGGGGGACATCAGTCTGGAATCTGGTTGCATGGAACATGCCATTGTGGGCATCGGGATCAACATCCGCAACACCGTGCAGAATCTGCCCAAGGAGTTGCAAGGAAAAGTCACCTCTCTGGAGGAGGCAATTCCCGGTTGTCACGTTCGTCGGGGAGAACTCCTTGCCGGGATTTTGTATGAGTTGGAACAGGCACTGAAAGGGCTGCCGGAGAAGCAGTTTCTCCCGGAATATCGCAGCCGTTCTTGCCTTACCGGGCAGATTGCAGAATTCGTCACCGACGATGGCACCCACAAGAAAGTGGCAGTACTGGAAATTGCCAACGACTGTGGGCTTGTGGTACGGGACACCATGGGCAACGTAGAAACCCTCCATGCCGGTGAGGTGCATATGGTGAGCACAGAACACAATTAGAAATTTTTGGCAAATTTGTTTTGACAATTTCTTTTGAATATGCTATAATAACAGAGAAATCAAGAGGGCGATATTGCCCGATAGGAAAGGAGACCGATATGAAACGTGTGGTACTTTTTGCGGCAACTGCTGCGGTGTTGGTACAGTTTACGGCTGCCGACATTACTGCGCTGCAAACTTTGGGCTATGAAGTACATATGGTCTGCAATCAGAAAGAGGGCAATCTCTCGGAAGAGGGGCTTTGTCGGTTTCGGGAGAAATTCCCCGGACTTGTCTGGCATGAACTGGACATTCGGGACAATTGGGCTTCTATGAGGAAAAATCATCATGCTTTTCTGGCATTAAAAGCACTTTTGGAAGAATTGCACCCTGCACTTATTCACTGTCACGGGACAATTGCCGGCTATTACGGCAGAAAGGCAGCCGGTGCGTTACAGATTCCGGCATATTACACTGCCCATGATTTCCGCCTGTTTAACGGCTGTCTGGCAACAGAACGGATCTTTTTCTTCCCTTGGGAACGCAGTCAGAAAAAGCACACCGATCACTTTTTTGCGGTCTGCAAAGAGGATGCAGCTTATGCCAAAAAGGTTCTGAAACTTCGTGGTGTCACCTATCTCCCGGATCGGATCGCCTGTGATACCTATGCAACCCCCACATATACCGGGGCACAGGTGCGCAAGGAACTTGGCATTCCGGAAAGTGCAACGGTGCTGATTTCTGTGGGGGCGTTGCGGATGCAGAAACGCTATCGCATTGTGTTACAGGCAATGGCAAGGTTGGAACAGCCGGAACTTCACTATATTATCTGCGGTGAGGGAAGCGATCGACTTTTCTTGGAGAAGCTGATCCGACAGCTCCATCTGGAAAAACAGGTACACCTTTTGGGCTATCGTCTGGATATCCCGGATTTGCTTGGGGCAAGCGATATCTTTTGTAGCGTGGGACGAAGAGAGGGCTGTAATGTGGCTGCATTGGAAGCCATTGCAGCAGGATTGCCTTTGATTGCCGTTCGTAGTCATGGGACAAAGGAATATCTGGTGCAGGAAGAGTCTGCCCTTTGTTTGAAAGGCAATCTGGTAGAAAGCTGTGCAAAGGCGATTGTAAGACTTCAGGAGAATAAACTTCTGCGCCGTCAGATTGGCGCACATAATCGTGCCATGGCAAAAGCGTTCCAAGAGTCGGGACGAATGATGGAACTGAGGAAGATTTATTTGTCTTTGGAAGAAAAGTGATAGGAAAAGTAATAGGATTGAATTAAAAAGTAACATGACAAAACCAAGGTAGCACAGGCATAAAAGTTTTTTGGTGCAGCAATTTTGTCAAAAATGCATATTATCTCGTTGAAAATGTTCCACCGGAACATTTTCAAGGCTTTGGCGTTCTCGTGCGTCTAGAAAGGGAGAGCGGTCTTGTTCGCTCTCCCTCGAAATCCTTTGGATTTCTCACC
>CAYXKI010000168.1:0-3498 GCA_964465095.1 uncultured Ruminococcus sp. | reverse complement strand
TTATCTTACACGTACTGCAAGTACCGTGATTCCTGTGAGAATCAAGTGATACAAGCAGAAAAACTGGGCTGTCAGCATTTCATAAGATCCGGTTACCATATGAATCATCGCCAGGGACAATCCAAGCAATGCGGAAACAATCTGCACAATCACCCCAAGCATTGCAGCGCGGCGGACTCTTCTTGCCCCCAGAAGCAGTCCTGCTGCCCCGAATCCGTTTCCTCCGACGGTCATAGAAGCACTGACGCACGCCATTGAGGCGGTCTCTCGTTCGAAGAGATTATGCATGGAGGTGGGCAGAATCTTCATCTGCTGTTCCGGGAAAGAGAACAAAGTCGCCAGTCGTTTTAACGTAACGGAACTGTCAATACTCCGGATCACCAGTGCGATCTTTTCCTGTTTCAATGCCTGCATCTGTCGCTTTACCATAGGGTCTGCGGTAATCCGGACGGAAAACAGTGCAGACAGCACGCCGCTGATGGAGAGATAAAGCACATCCCCTTTTCCCTCTACAAGTTCAGATTCTCTTGTCTTTGTGGGAATTCCCTCAATGTTATGGCTTGCCATCATCTCTCTGCTTCCAAAGAGAACCCGTCGGTTTGCAATCCAACCGCAAAGTCCCAAATCATCCTCGCAGACATATTGTTCCACCGGGCGCAATGCCTCGTGGTCGGGAATCATCTCGTGGAAAGCGTTTTGCAACATGCTCCCTGCATGACACACCAGACTTGCCGCATCCAGAAGCACCTCATCCATTTTTGCACCGGAAAAGACTTTCATCCCCTGAATCTGTACCGAACCCTTGGGGAACAAATCCGTGGACTCCACCAGAAGCGCATTGGTGTCAAAGAAATCGTCCACACTCTGATATCCAAGCATTGCACTACCGGAAGCAGCCGCCTTTTTGGACTCCCACTCCAAGGGCAGATTTACCGCAATGCCGCTTCCTACGCAACAGCAAGCAGTCAGAAGCATGGTCAGCAAGGACAAGAGGGCACTGACCCACAGGAGAGAAATTCCGGTTCCCATGCGAATCAAAGTCATTCCCACCGCAATCAAAAGGGAAAGCCCTGCACAAATGGGGGTCATTGCCTTGCACATACCGTCTGCAAGGTCGGTGGAATACGTATACCGCAATACGTCACAAAGGGCATCTGCCTTCCGGACCGCAGTGACCACCGGGAAATCGTTTCGGATTCCTCTGGTGAAAAGTTCCGCGGTTTCCTCCTGAGAGACATAGGAGAGCACACGCTTTTGCCCCTCTTTGGAGACGATGTTACAGCTACGCAGTGCCCGTCTTACCACAAGCAATCTGCCAACGGCATTGAAAAACAGGGCAAGCAGTGCACAAGGCACGTAGAGGTGCACCATGGTCTCTTCAAGAACCGAGGGAGAAATCACTGCACAGACTGCCCCTGCCATTGCCGGAAGCAAGGGAAGCACTGCCATGCTGTCGCTGTCTGCATGAAACCGGAAGAAATTCCGCAAGCCGTTTTTGATGGTGGGAAAAGCAACCACAAGGGCAATCCCTGCCAAGGCAAGCTGTGCGATTCCATAACCTCTGGGGGTCAGTGCGCTCATAAGCTTGTCCCCGGTCATTTCACTGACTGCCATGCCAATGCCGAGCATGCAAAGCAAAAGCAATGCAAGAAAACGGAAAAAGACCACATTCCGCAGATTTTCCAACAGCTTTTTCAGTGCAGCGAAATCATCCGGTTTTCTCTTCTCTCCATCCTCTCCAAAGCTGTGGCTTCGTACCCGCTGACGAATGGCTTTGAAGTGTTTTGTCTCCGGGTTTTCCTGGTAATAATAATCCGGCTCTGCTGCCCAATCTCTCCGGGAAGTGATTTTCGTATCCTGTGAGAATTGGGACTCTACCCGATGAAACTCGCCGGTTACGGTTTCTTTGGCGTAAGAACTCTCTGTAGTGCGTTTGCGCCGGTTGCGTTTCTTTTCTCTGGCTCTTGTAGAGTCCTCCATCTGACGGATACTGGGGCGATGCTCCCCCTCTTGTGGGGGACGTTCCGGCTGAGAAAGCTTTACTGCACCGTCATAAAGTTCTTCCCCGGTTCTGCGCTCTCCATAGGCGGTAGAATAGTTCCCGGCTGCTCCTGCGGATTGGAGAAAAGAAATCTTCCCCCGTTGCAGATGCTGTGTGGGAAACCGCTCTCGCAGCACTGCGGAGGTCTCCTGTTCTCTGGCTGCCTTTTCTGCCTTTTTCGCACGAATCTCCGAAATCGTGGACTTGATGTCTACAAGTTCCTCCGGATTTTCCTCCGGTGAGGGTGGCTGTACCGGTCGATAACCGGAGGGATTGCCACGCAGCGGTCGCTTGGAAGTTGCCGCATTTATGAGCTTTTCTGTCTCCAGTGTCCCATGGGACAGACTGCTTCCCTGCTGACTTTGCTGAATGCCGGAGCGTTTTCCGTCTGCACTGTATTCGCTTAAAATGTCCTCTACCGTAAACTTCTGTTCTGCCATATGTTCTCCTTATCAGCCCAATCTCTGACGGACAGCCTCATACAAGAAAATCCCGGCTGCCACAGAGGCGTTCAAAGAATTGACCTTGCCACGCATAGGGAGACTGAGCATCCCATCGCAAGTTTCGCTGACAAGACGGCTCATGCCAAAGCCCTCAGAACCGATGACAAATGCCGTTCCGCCGGTAAAATCTGTCTTGGTGTAAGACGACCCACTTGCATCTGTGCCATAAATCCAGACTCCGTTTTCTTTCAGCTTTTCCATTGCGGCAACCAGATTGGACACTCTCGCCACCGGAAGCCAACTTGCTGCACCGGCAGAAGTTTTCCCCACCGTCAGAGTCAGAGAAGCACTGCGTCGCTTGGGGATAATCACCCCATGTGCCCCGGCAGCCTCGGCAGTACGGATAATTGCCCCCAGATTGTGGGGGTCTTGAATGCCGTCACAGATCACCAGAAGCGGCGGCTCGTTTTTCTCCGCAGCACGCTCCAGTAACGCCTCTAAGGAGACATACTGCCCACAAGCCCCCTCTGCTGCGATGCCCTGATGGACAGCACCACCGGTAAGCTGACTGAGTTTTGCATCCGTCACCATTTTCACCGGAATGCCCTTTTCCTTTGCAAGAGAGAGGATCTCCTGTAACCCTCCACTTTCCTGACTTGCATATACCGTGTCAATCGCCGCACCGCTTCTGAGTGCCTCTAGTACCGGATTTCTCCCGGCAATGCGATCCTGTTGTGTTTCCTCCTGTTGTTTTGGAGATCTATTTGAATTTTGTCTTTTTTGTGACATACGCTTCCTCCGTTTTCAGACAATCCCACACAAATCCACCACTTGCGTTTTGTGCAGTCCCTTTTATTATACCACGCAAAATACAAAAAGACAAGTGTTATTTTCAGGTATTTTAGAAATCAAAAAGATAAAAATCAGTTAGCGTAACAAGTCCACCGCAAAGCACAAGCTATCACAGGCATAAGATTTTTTTGGTGCAGCAATTTTTGTAAAAAAATGCTGCCG